>CAXSIE010000079.1:12619-14927 GCA_964237295.1 uncultured Flavihumibacter sp.
AAAGCACCACCCGGTAATCGCTTTCAAAAGCATGCGCTACATTTCTCCAGGTGTTTTTATCGCATCCGAATCCATGGGCAAAAATGATAGTTTCCGAACCAGCGCCTTTAAGAGTAACATTGTTTCTCTTTAATATATCGATCATTTATGTTATTTCCAATCATAACGAACATAAACCAAATACATTGCCTGTAAAATTATTATTATCCAGCGTTACCATGTGAATATAAACAGGTTATCTCATAACCGGTTTACATTTAAGAATAGCGTTTATGATTAAAAGGAAAAGGTACTTATGCCTTAAACAATAAAATATTTACAAACTATTTACGTTAATCAGAACATCAGGAATTGTTGGTGCGCGAATCCTCTTATCCCGTAACAGTATTTTTATAAATTCAACAAAACGATACATGCTTGGTCATAATAATATTATTTTAATTGATGATGACCCCATTTTCAACTTTATTAACTCTAAAGTTATTCAAACTACAAAACTGGGGTTTGTAGTACATATTTTCGATAAAGCATTTGAGGCCCTTGATGAATTAAGTAACATTGCTCGATCAGATGCAAACGATTATCGTTGTATCATTTTTGTTGACATCAATATGCCTGGTGTGAATGGCTGGGAATTTCTGGAACGATTTACGCTGTTACCGGCTTCACTTATTGATTCCTGCAGAGTGTTTATGCTTTCCTCTTCAAATGATGCCTCCGATATAGAAAGGTCGGCAACCTATAAACCGGTTAAAGGTTTTATTTCAAAGCCACTTACCAGGCAGCATGTTATTGATATTTCCACCGAAATGTATTCATCAATAAATATTATTTTCCCAGGGTGATCAGAAGCGATCCGTACTATAAGCGTACTATTTTCAATATCGATAATTAATTTTACATATAACAATCAATTTGTCATATCATCTGCACTGCGGTTTATCCTATCTTTAAATAACGGTAGTTTTCGCTGACGAACAACTATTGATATTTAAACGCTCTGACAAACATATGTATTACAGCATCAGCAAAACATGTATAAACTTTAAGCGCTGCCTCCGGATATTTATTTGCACAACCCTATCAATAATAGTTTCCACCCATTGTACCGCTCAACAACATGACGGCGAACCATCATCCGGTCACAACGCAAGGCGCATGTTATTACGCGATGAAGGATTGTCGCAGCTGAGTTATATAGACCTGGCGAATGCCAATGCTAACTGGTATGTGAAAGTTCCTGCGGGTCGGGATATCCAGTTGGTCGGCAACGGAAGGGTGTTAATCGGTACCGGAAACGGATACGAAGAATATGAGGTATCAACAGGCAAAAAAGTTTTTGAACTGGCTTCTTACCCGGGCACGATCTCCGCACGGCGGCTTCGTAATGGTAACACCATGCTGGCAGGATCTGACTGGCAGGGAAAACAGGGAATCATATTGATTGAAGTTGATAAGAATGGAAACATACAACGCCAGATTGTTTATCCGGCACATACTTATCTGCGGCTGGTTCGTGAAACCGCATCTGGCACTTTCCTCGTTACAGCCGATGAACTGGTATTTGAAGGAAATGCAAAGGGAGCAATTATCTGGCGGGCAACATTGGCCGGCCTTGACAAGCCTCATTCCTGGCAGGCGCTTCGTTTAGGTAACGGACAAACAATTGTAAGCACCGGCTACGATAAAAATTTTCAGATCTTTTCAAAAGATGGAAAACTTCTGGATAGTATCAGCGGCCCCCCGGAAGTACATCCCTTATTTTATGCGGGCTTTCAGATCCTTGGCAACGGCAATTATGTGGTTACTAACTGGCAGGGCCATGGGCCTGCATTTGGTGCCAGCGGTACACAAGTGCTGGAGTATACACCCAAAGGCAAACTCGTATGGTCATGGAAACAGGATGCAACTAAATTTTCATCCATTCAGGGAGTGCTAGTGCTCGATGGGTTGGATCTTAACCTGCTGCACGTGGAAGATGCCAACGGAAAACTTGCTCCGGTTAAAAAAAATAAGTATGGCAGCTCAAAATGATGTTTCTTATTCCTGCTTAATTTAATTCATAATAATAATGATGACAGAATGCCATCATACTCCGGCTGATTTTTTTGGCTGACAAAACGAATGATGGAATCAACAGCCCCGTAATACAATAACAGCCTTTCTCAACATGCTTGTTTATCTTTTTTAAGAAAGCACTAAACTCAATATTTAAGTTGTGTACATGCAATGCATTTAAGCATGGCATGAAATCTCCTGGTGTTCAGCCTGCATCAACTTCAGGAAGATTTCAGCTGAAGCACCTTAA
>CAXSIE010000080.1:0-3045 GCA_964237295.1 uncultured Flavihumibacter sp.
GTTACGGCCCCTGTTTCAACAGGGGCCTTCTTTTTCAATAGATATCCTGTATTAAAGTTTTAATTTAACGGGGAAGATTTTCCCCTTCAGGCTATTAATTTCACATTACATATTCCATAGGCAATTGCCGCACTCAAAATATCAGCTATTATATCACCCTGGTCAAAGCTGCGGTTAGGAATATAATACTTCTGAATGTATTCTATAATAATACCGTTAAAAGCCGCCAGTAAAAAAACAACAAAAAAAGTAAGCTTTAATTGCTGAGGGGAAGAAATTTTCCGGCTAAAATAAAAGCACCATAAACCCACCAATGTTCCAAAAAGGATTACGTGCACCACTTTATCAAGATTAGGCACTTCTAATAAACCACCGGTATCCGGAAGGGTTGAGCCGGGAAGGCATAATAAAACCTGGATAAAAATGGTCCAGGCAAGAGGGATAAAGAGTTTTCCAAAATACTTCTTCACAAGGGATATTTAGCCGTAAAACTAAACCATTTATTAACACCAGCAGGTTAATCAGGTTTTTACATTTCCCAGAACATACATTTGTTCCATAGTTGGAGAAGCACTCCCGCCTTTCTTTTCGAGGGTAATGGCAAATCCCTGGGCATTAGGAATATTCTTCATTTTAACTAAAGCAGTTTCTGTATTCGTGTCAAACACACCCGCATCCACCGGTTTGCCATCAACAAGCGCCCATAGCTGGTATTGTTTTCCTGCCCCTGGCTGCGGCATGTTGTTAACCAGTAAATAAACTTCTTTATTATTTTGGTTCCAGTATACAGTTGCTACGCTATTAGGAGCAGGGCTGGTTGGCACATTGGTACCCGGCATTTTAACGATTGTTAAATTCGGGTTCTTCAGAATAGCCAGGCCGTTTTGATAAGTTTGTAGTTTTGCTTCCATTACTTTGTTGGAAGAAGCAAATTGTTGCTGACTAACCAACAGATCCTGGTAACGTGCAAGATAATTTTTGCTTTGATTAAAAAAGTACAGGTTTAAAATGGTACTGCCTACCAAAAGAATAACGGAAGCGGCAACATAATAGCGCATTTTCCGCAGCGAAGTAACTATTTTATCCTCACGATCATATGCATTGATCTTTTGAGAAAAGGGAACAACCAGTGAGGGAGATTTAGAAATCTCTGTTTCAATTTCAGCAAAAATCTTACTCTGTAAATCTTTAGGAGGTTCCATTACATTCAAAAAAGCCTGTTGTTCCAGCAATACTTCGAATTCGTTACGGGCGTCTTTTATCTCGGCATGTGTAGCACACATGTTTTCAAATTCAGCCCTTTCCGTAGCATCTGCCAGGCCCAACACATAGCTTTCAACTATGCCACTTGATATGTATTCCTTAATGTTCACTTTAGATGTTCTCTGAGTTGTATCAATGCGGTACGAATTCTTGTTTTAACTGTTCCTAATGGTATTTCTTCAATTTCAGCAATTTCTTCATGGGTATAACCTTTGAAATAAGCGAGATCTATTAAAACCCTGGATTCAGCTTTAAGTTTTAACAATACTTTTTTCAAGCCGATATTGTCGGTATTCATCTGGGTTGATTGACCCGTGATATTAAATTCCTGTGTGTCGGGGAATTCCTGGTTTTTTTTGCTGTTCTGATATGCCTTGGATCGCAGGAAATCAATAGAAGCATTTCTGGCGATATTTAACATCCAGGTAAATAGCCGTCCTTTTGATTGGTCATAGCTATCTATTTTTCGCCAGATATTGATAAAAACTTCCTGAAGCACATCATTTGCAAGATCCTGATCAGGAATTATTTGCAGAACAATAGTGTAAAGTGCTCCTGAATAATTACTATACAGGTAGCTAAAAGACTGGCTGTTCCTGTCTTTCAACATCATTACCAATTCTGATTCGGTATATGTTGGAGTAGTTCCCAAATATTCAGTGTAATTATGGTCTAAATATAGTGATAAAACATATTGAATTTCCAAACCACACATTTACATACGAAAATGCCATAATGTTAGTTTTTTTGGGATGAAGATAAGTTGTGTGGCGTTAAGCTACGGTACTTATGTAGAGATTAACATCCATTAATTTTTCAACATCGGCAGTATCAGCCACTGTCATCTTAATCATCCAGCCTTCGCCATAGGGATCGGTATTTATCAGCTCTGGTTCATTTGCCAATTTAGGATTTACTTCATTTACCATTCCTGCAACCGGTAAATACAGATCGCTTACAGTTTTAACGGCTTCAACAGTACCGAATATAGCTTCAGCCTCCAGCGATTTACCTATGGATTCAATTTCTACGTATACAATATCTCCTAATTCACTTTGAGCAAAATCAGTTATTCCGATAGTGGCTACATTTCCTTCCATGCGAATCCATTCGTGATCTTTCGTGTACCGTAAATTATCTGGCAGGTTCATGATGATTTTTTTTATGAATGCAAAGATTAGTAAATTAATGATTACTGCTGAATAATTATTCGGTTCACTATTGTTTTAATAATGATTTTTTTACAGAACAACGTGGAAGGCAATTTTTGTATTGTGAAGGCTATTTTCGCCTCACCAGGAATGATTTTAAAATTCTTATATCTTTTAACGGTTTGTCGCCGCCCGTGCGTCCGGAAGTTGGTGCTGCGGCAATACTATCTACAACAGCTATGCCTTTGATAACATTTCCGAACACCGTGTAATTCATATCAAGGTGGGGGGCGCCACCGTAAGTTTTATATATTACCCGATGTTGTAAAGGAAGTTTTCTGCCATGTAACCTCAGTGTTTCAACGGAATCAAGTCCGGCGTCAGTAAATATTTTGCCCTGCACAATATAAAATTGACTTCCACTGCTTGCTTTGAGTGGGTTTACATCATCCCCCGTCCTGGCTGCAGCAATTACTCCTTTTTGATGAAATAATGAAGGAACAAATTCTGCCGGTATGGTATATCCGGTTTTTACTTTCGTGGAATCATGTGCCTGGATGGTATTTTTGGTAGCCGGATCACCTGCCTGTATCATAAAATTTTGAATTACTCTATGAAACAAAATGCCGTC
>CAXSIE010000080.1:3055-12770 GCA_964237295.1 uncultured Flavihumibacter sp.
TAAAAATGTTGCTTTACAAGCTTTAAAAAATTATCACGATGCAGCGGCGTAGAATCGGATAACCGTAAAATCATTGTTCCATGATCTGTAACCATTTCAACATCTTTCTTAAGATCGTTCTTTCTTAAACCATTTGCGAGTTTGGGATTGCAGGAAGCAATGAAAACAAGGAGCGTTATACATAGGGCAGGTTTGACCATGAAGAAATTATTAATGATTAATTATTAACGGTTAGATGCTGTATCATTAGTTTAATGTATCAGGTAAAAGGAGTATGCGTAAGGAAACTATCCGTTAACAATTAATCATTAACAATTAATCATTAAATGAATTTGTTTTGTCCGAAATACAACAGCACATGGTCTTTTAAAAAATTCTCCTGCTCTATCATATTCATTACCGGCATGGATTTAAGCTGCCTGAAATGCGGCCATCCATCTGTATCAGCACCTTCTATTTCATAATATCCGCTTTGAGATAGTAAAGAGCATACGGCAACATGTATAAGGTCTTGTTTTTGTTCCTTGGTAAATTTAGCCCGGATATCTCCCAGTTCCTGAATGCCTATAAGAAAAAGAATGGTTTCCAGGTCTGGCTTCTTACCGAATCTGTCTACCAGCTTAGCTTCCAGATCCCACCAGCGGGTTTGTAAATCATCTTGTACTTGCATTTTGCAAAGATAGTATAAGTTCAAAACTGATTTAACCAAGTGATCATAGTCCGTCAGAATAGTTTTGAACCACAAAGGGGAAGCCGGAGAGGAAGAAGCCGTTACACGGAGGCTCCTCTTGCAACCTCTTGTTATCGTGTGACTTTCCTTTGTGGTTATAGAAAACACTTAAGTTGACATTCTTGTGTTGTTACGAATAGAACATAAAATCTCATTAATTTCGCAGAAATTTTTTAAAGATGTTACAGGTGCCATTTATTCGTCAGCATGTGGATTTGGTTAAAGAGCGACTGGCCTTCAGAGGATTTAATAAACCGGAACTGGTTGATGAAATTGTTAATTTAGATGATCAGCGAAAGAAATTTCAGTTTGAAAAAGATGAGTTGCTAAGTAAGGTCAATAGTATTTCCAAAGAGATTGGTATGCTGATGAAAGCAGGAGACAAAGCAACTGCTGAAAACAAAAAAGCGGAAGTTGCAGGGATACGTGAAAAATTGAATGATGTAGAAAGTTTAAGCAAAATAGAAAAAGCTATTCAGGCATTATTATTTCAGATCCCGAACCTGCCTTCCGTTAAAGTTCCTGAAGGAAAAACACCTGAAGACAATGAAGTGGTAAAAGAAGCAGGAGCGAAGCCGAATCTGTATGCTAATGCAGTGCCACATTGGGATCTTGCAAAAAAATACAGCCTGATTGATTTTGAACTGGGAAACAAAATAACAGGCAGCGGATTTCCGGTCTACAGGAATAAAGGCGCTAAATTACAGCGCGCCCTGATACAATATTTTCTTGATTACAATATTTCCGCCGGTTACATGGAATTTTCACCTCCATTTCTTGTAAATGAAACTTCCGCATACGGTACCGGTCAATTGCCTGATAAGGAAGGCCAGATGTATCATGCTGCTGAAGATAATTTGTTTTTGATACCTACTGCTGAGGTTCCGGTTACCAATATTTTTCGTGATGAAATATTAAAAGAGCCGGAGCTGCCCATAAAAATGACCGCATATACTCC
This sequence comes from uncultured Flavihumibacter sp., assembly GCA_964237295.1. Taxonomy (GTDB): domain Bacteria; phylum Bacteroidota; class Bacteroidia; order Chitinophagales; family Chitinophagaceae; genus JADCRZ01. The sequence goes on from CAXSIE010000080.1 coordinate 4,744, forward strand.
CTGCTTTCGTCGTGAAGCCGGTAGTTATGGTAAAGATGTGCGGGGTTTAAATCGTTTGCATCAATTTGATAAGGTAGAAGTTGTGCAATTGGTTCATCCGGAAAAAAGTTATGAAGCCCTGGAAGAAATGGTGTTGCATGTGGAAAAATTACTTCAATCCCTGGAATTGCCCTATCGCATTTTAAAATTATGCGGTGGTGATATGGGATTTACTTCAGCGCTGACATATGACTTTGAAGTATACAGTGCTGCCCAGGAAAAATGGCTTGAAGTAAGCTCCGTATCAAACTTTGAATCTTATCAGACTAACAGAATGAAGATCCGTTTTAAGGATACTGCCGGAAAATCTCAACTGGTTCATTCCCTAAATGGCAGTTCTCTGGCATTACCCCGTATTGTTGCAAGCCTGCTTGAAAACAATCAAACTGAAACCGGCATTAAAATACCTGCGGTACTTCATAGTTACTTCGGAGCTGCTGTTATCGAATGATGCTGTATTGCTGTAAAAAAAAGCCTTCTCATTTTGAGAGGGCTTTTTTATAAGAAAATCAATTTAAAATATTGTTACCAGCCTTGTTTAGCGGTACCTTCTTTGATGGCTGCTAAAGCTTTGGCTTCACTTAACATAGTTGTAAGCTTATTACCTTTACCATCGTTTCCCTGTGCCATATAACCACCACGGGAAGTTTTAGTGACCACGGCATCCTTCATAGGAACATTTTTTTCTTTCGTTTTAACATTGTATGCTGTGATCGTTGTGTCATTAGACATAATTGTAAAATTTAATGATTAGTAATTTTTTCGGTTCAAAGATTAATCTGAAGAACGAAATATCAATAAAAATAAACATTTTTATCAGTTAACAGACTAAAAAATGCCGGATTAACCTAAATCTATGGTCGGAATAGGGGTAATTAGGTATCACACAAGGCAGGTTTGCTATTTTTTTTATAATACACCTCTTAGATATCAAGCCTTGCATATTTAGCATGACTCTCTATAAAGTCACGACGAGGCGCTACCTCATCACCCATCAGCATGCTAAAAACAAGATCGGCAGCTACAGCACTTTCAATAGTAACCTGTTTTAAAGTGCGTGTTGCCGGATTCATAGTGGTATCCCATAACTGCTGCGCATTCATTTCTCCCAAACCTTTATAACGCTGGATGGTTACGCTGTCTTCCCTGCCGCCGGCGAACTTTTCAATCCAGGATTTTCTTTGTTCCTCCGTCCATGCATAAGATTGATCTTTTCCTTTCTTAACAAGATAAAGAGGAGGCTGCGCAATGAATACATATCCCTGCTGTACCAGCTCTTTCATATAGCGGTAAATGAAAGTAAGGATCAATGTTGCGATATGACTACCATCAACATCCGCATCCGTCATAATGATCAGTTTATGATAACGAAGTTTCTGAATGTTCAGGGCTTTGGGATCTTCCGTTGTGCCTACTGTAACACCCAATGCGGTATACATATTCCGGATTTCCTCGTTTTCATAAATTTTATGCTCCAGGGCTTTTTCAACATTGAGGATTTTGCCTCTAAGAGGCAGAATTGCCTGGAAGCTTCTGTCTCTTCCCTGCTTGGCAGTACCACCGGCGGAATCTCCTTCCACAAGGTATAACTCGCAACGGTCAGGATCTCTTTCAGAGCAATCTGCAAGCTTACCGGGTAATCCGCCTCCGCTCAATACTGTTTTACGCTGAACGAGTTCTCTTGCCTTTTTAGCGGCAACACGTGCCTGTGCCGCTAAAATAACCTTCGATATAATATTTTTCGATTCACGGGGATTTTCTTCCAGGTAAGCTTCCAGCGCACGTGCCACGGTTGTTTCCACTACACCGCTCACTTCATTGTTTCCCAGTTTCGTTTTAGCGCTTAAGCCTTCACGGAAATCATCACCCTCAATTTCAACTTTAGCTTTTTCAAATAATCCCTGTTTGTCTCCATAATTTTTAAACACCCTTGTTAAAGCCCTTCTAAAGCCTGTAACATGGGTACCACCTTCAATGGTATTGATATTATTTACATAAGAGAAAATGTGCTCCTTGAAATCATCATTGTACGTGAGGGCTACTTCAACCGCCACATTGCTTGCAGCATCGAGGCCCTCAACGAATAATGTATTAGGAATAAGTGCATTTCGTTTACCATTCTTATCCAGCATCTCTACAAATTCTACAATTCCTCCTTCACTGTAAAAAAGATTGGAATAAATGTTACCTTCTTCGTCTTTTTCCCTTTCATCTTTCAACGTTATGTTGATGCGACGGTTCAGGTATGCCAGTTCCCTGATCCTGCTTTCAAGGATTTCCCTGTTATATTCGCTGACAATAAAAATAGAGTAGTCGGGCCAGAAATGAACGTAGGTGCCTGTTTTATCGCTTATGCCGATTTCGCGAACCGGATATTGGGGGATTCCGATATGGTATTCCTGTTCGAACATTTTTCCCTCGCGCTGAACCACTACCTGGCATTTGGTACTTAATGCGTTTACACAACTAACACCCACTCCGTGTAAACCTCCCGAAACCTTATAAGTATTTTTATCGAATTTACCTCCTGCATGCAGTACCGTCATTACAACTTCCAGTGCGGAGCGCTTTTCTTTTTGATTGATGCCGGTAGGAATGCCCCGGCCATCATCCTGAACACTGATCGAGTTATCAGTATGAATTATAACAGTAATATTTTTGCAATAACCCGCCAGTGCCTCGTCAATTGAATTATCTATGACCTCATACACCAGGTGATGTAATCCTTTTACCCCAACATCTCCGATATACATAGCTGGGCGTTTACGAACTGCCTCTAATCCCTCTAAAACCTGGATACTGTCTGCACCATAGTCATTAATGGCAGGGGTTAGAACTTCCTCGGTTGTTGTAATCATTTTTACTTATAAATCTTTGGTTTACAATTATCGCTAATCGTGCAAATGTACTAAAATTAAGCCCTTTAGCCAATTAGAATATACCGGAGAATGCAGTTTTATGATTTCAGATGAATAACAGGAAATGAGTATTTTTACGCATAGAAAAAATATAAGAGTATTCCTTTAGCAATCATTACAAATTAGTGACACAATAGTATAGAACATATTACCTAAATTTGCTTATTCATGTATAAACCTTTAGATATTTTATCTCTTGCATACAAGCAACCCATCATGCATGATGAATTGGCATTGGTGCAGGAGAGAGAGCAGCAGATTCCCGGTTCAGTACAATACTTTATCAAACGTTACCAGAAGCATCCGCAGCGTAATCCTGATGAAGTGGGAATGATGGTATATCATTATAGAAGAAATGAGCCTAAAGAAAATTATCTGGAGCTCAGGTTTTGTTTAGCCGGAAACATTTATTGCAAGGAAACTACTATTGGCTGTAATTTATGTAAGGGTGATGCTTCCCGTGATTGTGGTGAACGCATGGATAGCGTAGATGTGTTGAGTTTCCGGTTTTCAACTGTTCATTTGTCGCAATTTGTAAAACCATTGAAGCTTAGTGATACTTTAACCAATGATATTTTACATTTCAATCATCAATCATCTTTTACAAAGATTCTTCCTTTATGCGGCAGAACGAGGATGGTGCTGCAAGGCTTACTGAATAATACTTATAAAGATAGTTTAGAAAACATTTATATCAACGCACAAACTCAGATGCTGTTGTTATACAGCCTGGAATGCATGGTTGGTGAAAAAGAAGTGGAAGGTTTTTCCTGCAGGTTTCTTTCCAATGAAGCTGACCGGGAAAAAATATCTAAAGCCCGTGAAATCTTATTGCAGCATATCGGCGAGCCCATTACGATAAAAGACCTCAGCCGTAAAGTAGCTATCAATGAATGTTACCTCAAGAAAGGATTTAAGGAAATGTTTGGTACCACTATATTTCATTTTTACCAAAGCCAGCGTATGGAACATGCAAGATATTTATTGTATGAAAAGGGTCTAAGCGTTACGGATGTTTCCATGCTGTTAGGCTACTCCTCCATCTCTCACTTTTCAACCGCCTTTAAAAAACACACCGGATTAAAACCTTGTGAGTTGTTGTTTCATTGATCTATTTTGTAAAAAACTCTTCTGTTGCCTTAATGGTTTCGTTCAGGTCGTCATAAGTTAAGGCATTACTGAGAAACCAGCTTTCATAAGCGGAGGGTGGAAGGTAAATTCCTTTATCCAGCATATGGTGAAAGAATTTATTAAACAACGGTATGTCAGCCGTTGATGCGGTGGTAAAATCAATCACGTCATGATCGCTGAAATGAATGCTTATCATGCTTCCCAGGTGATTGATGCGGTAAGCTATCTGGTTTTTTTGTAATACTGCGCCGATACCATTTTCGAGATAAGCACTTTTTTCTTCAAGCTCTTTATAAATAACCGGATTTTCTTTTAACTCCTTTAGCAATGTATACCCGGCAGTCATAGCAATAGGGTTGCCGCTTAATGTTCCTGCCTGGTAAACTTTACCCAGCGGAGCTATCATTTGCATAATTTCTTTTTTGCCGCCAAATGCGCCCACCGGCATTCCTCCGCCTATCACTTTGCCATAAGTGATCAGATCGGCGTTTATGCCTAAACGTTCCTGAGCGCCACCGGGAGCCAAACGGAAGCCCGTCATTACTTCATCTAATATAAATACAATTCCTTCCCTGTCGCAGATTGTTCTCAGTCCTTCCAGGTATCCCGGTAATGGAAGGATGCAGCCCATGTTTCCTGCAACCGGTTCTATAATAATGGCTGCTATTACTCCTTTATTCAATGTAACCAGTTCTTCAACTGCTTCCAGGTCATTATAAGGTGCGGTGAGCGTATCTTCCGATATTCCGGCAGTAACTCCGGGCACTGTTTGAATGTTGAGGGTAGCCATTCCGCTGCCGCCTTTAACAAGAAAAGCATCTGCGTGACCATGATAGCATCCCTCGAATTTTATAAATTTATTCCGGCCGGTATAACCTCTGGCCAAACGTAATGCGCTCATACATGCTTCAGTACCGCTATTGACCATCCGGATTAGATCTACATTGGGCGCCATGCTTTTTATAAGTTCAGCCATTTGTATTTCCAGTTCTGTAGGAGCGCCAAAGGATGTAGACTCAAGTGCCTTCTGAGTGATCGCCCTGGTAACAGGCCCGTAGGCATGCCCTAAAATCATCGGTCCCCATGAATTGATATAGTCAATGTATCTTTTGCCATCGGCATCATACAGGTATGCTCCTTTTGCATTTTTAATAAACACCGGTGTTCCGCCAACACTTTTAAAAGCACGCACCGGTGAATTAACACCACCGGGAATAGATAACTGCGCGCGTTCAAATAGTTCTTTACTGCGTTGATACATAATTTGATTTAAGTTTCTGAAAGTACAGTTCTATTAAAGATGCAACTATCTGTTAAGCATTAATCATTATCGCGGCATCCTTTGCAAAATAAGTAGCTATCATATCCGCGCCGGCTCTTTTAATTGCTGTAAGCGTTTCAAGAATTGCCTTGTCTTCATTCAGCCAGCCCATTTTTGCAGCAGCTTTAATCATGGCATATTCTCCACTGATGTTGTACATGATTCTTTACATCCCGGATAATATCCAGGTAAGCCAGTGCCGGTTTTATCATTACAATATCTGCACCTTCTTCAATATCAATAAGCGTTTCTTTGATGGCTTCCGTGCGATTGGCATAATCCATTTGATAAGTTTTTTTGTCGCCAAAACCAGGGGCACTGTCGAGTGCATCCCTGAAAGGGCCATAAAAGCATGAAGCATATTTGGCGCTGTAACTCATTATACCTGTTTTTGTAAAGCCCGATTCTTCCAAAGCTGCACGAATAGCGCCTATACGGCCATCCATCATGTCGCTGGGCGCAACAATGTCAGCGCCCGCTTCGGCATGGCTTACACTCATCTTCGCCAGCACTTCCACAGTTGCATCATTCACTATTTCATTTCCTTCAACAATGCCATCATGCCCGTAAGAAGAGAAAGGATCCAAAGCCACGTCAGTCATAATAAGCATTTCAGGGCAGGCATCTTTAATGGCGCGAATGCTGCGTTGCATAAGGCCATCGGGATTGAGCGCTTCGGTTCCTTTATTATCCTTCACTTCATCTTTGCATTTAACAAAAAGCAACACTGATTTTAGTCCCAGCGCCCAAAGTTCTTGCACCTCTTTTACAGTACTATTTATACTTCTTCGGTAATAGTTGGGCATAGACGATATTTCTTCCACTATATTATCACCTTCAACAATAAAAAGAGGTACTATAAAATCATTTGTCGTAAGTATTGTTTCTGCTACCAATGCCCTAATGGCCGGCGATTGACGTAAGATGCGGTTTCTTTTATGTAGTATCATTTGTAATATGCTGATTCATTAATTATCAAATATCATCATTCATGTATCCAGTCCCGCGGCTTTAGGTATTCAACCAGTTCCGCTTCCCTGCTGCCGGGTAATGGTTGATGAAGGTATTCCCATCTTGCTCTTGGCGGAAGGCTCATTAAAATACTTTCCGTTCTGCCGTTTGTTTTTAATCCGAATAAGGTGCCCCGGTCATGAATGAGGTTAAACTCTACATACCTTCCACGCCGGATCTCCTGCCATTTTTTTTCAGGTTCACCGTATTGCAGGTCTTTTCTTCTTGCTACAACAGGAGTATAAGCTTCCAGAAAGGCATTGCCATTGGCTTTTTGCAGCTCTAATAGCTGTTCAGCCTCTTCATCATTTTTCGGACGCAGGTAATCATAAAATATTCCGCCTATTCCACGCGCTTCGTTATTACGATGTTTATTTACAAAATATTCATCGCAATGTTTTTTGTATGCAGGATAAAGGTCTTTACCAAACTGGTCCAATGTGGTTTTTAATGTTGTATGAAAATGCTTTCCGTCTTCTTTAAAAATATAATGAGGAGTGAGGTCTGACCCCCCTCCAAACCAGCTGTCAATTTTTATTCCTTCGGCATCGTACATTTCAAAATAACGCCAGTTGGCATGAACGGTTGGCACGAACGGATTTACAGGGTGAATCACCAGTGATAATCCGCAGGCAAAAAAATTATTTTCACTAACTGCAAAAGCCTGTTGCATGGTTTCCGGTAATTTACCATGCACCATAGAAATATTTACACCGCCTTTTTCAAATACATTGCCATCGGAAATGATCCTGGAAACACCGCCACCGCCTTCCGGCCGCTCCCATTTATCTTCCAGGAAAGCAGCTTTTCCATCAATCTTTTCAAGTGCGTTGCAGATAAGATCCTGCAACGAGATGATATAGCTTGAAAATGATTCTTTAATATTCATTCGATATCACTTAGTGTAACAAGTGAATGTTCTTTAACTGCATCTACAAAAGCCCTTGCATGATCAACGGGAACATTAGGCAGTATGCCATGGCCCAGATTGGCAATATAACGCTGGGTTCCAAAGGCATCGATCATTTCATGTACCGATTTTTTTATAGCACTTACAGGGCCTAGCAATCGTGCCGGATCAAAATTTCCTTGCAGTGTTACGTTTTTACCGGCAAAAGAACGGGCAAGTTTTGGCTGGATGCACCAGTCTACACCTAATCCATCGGCACCGGTGGCGCTCATGGCTTCCAGCGCAAACCACGCACCTTTGGCAAAGATGATGGTAAGGCAATCATCTTTCAAAGCTTTGATAACCTGTCTTATATATTGTAATGAAAATTCTTCAAAATCCTGCGGACTCAGCAATCCTCCCCATGAATCAAAAACCTGCACTACATCGGCGCCAGCTTTTGCCTGTCCTTTAAGATAGGCAATAGTGGTATCAGTAATCATTTGTAATAAGCGGTGTGCCGTCTCGGGCTGGGTAAAACAGAATGCCTTGGCTTCATCAAAAGTTTTAGAGCCTTTGCCCTGAACCATATAACATAACAGCGTCCAGGGAGCGCCGGCAAAGCCTATCAGCGGAACACGGCCGGCCAATGTTTGTTTGGTCAACGCTAAAGCATCAAATACATACCCCAGCGTTTCATTGACATCAGGTACCCGTA
>CAXSIE010000080.1:12780-14872 GCA_964237295.1 uncultured Flavihumibacter sp.
CGCCGCCACGATCGCGCCGACCCTGCGGCGGGACGGGCCTTTTCCTTCAATCATTTGCACTTCCATTCCCATAGCCTGCGGAACTACCAGGATATCTGAAAAAATAATTGCAGCGTCTACTCCTACCTGTTCTACCGGTTGAATGGTAATTTCTGTAGCCAGTTCAGGTACCTTGCAGCGTTCGAAGAAAGAATACTTTTCTTTCAATTTCAGGTAATCGGGCAGGTAACGGCCGGCCTGGCGCATCATCCATACCGGCGGACGGTCAACATGTTCTCCTCTCAGTGCTTTTAACAGCAGGTCATTTTTTAATGTGCTCATTAGGTTGGTTTGATTGGGCAAAGTAATCCACTGATTTTTCTAACAGGCTTTTTTTACCAGGATAGTCGCTTTCGATAATTTTATTACTGCTATGTTGCCGGAGACATGCTGAAGTAGTAGTTCCTATTGCAAAAAGAATGGTGTTGTCTGGTACAGTATTCAAAGAAAAAAAACTTTCCACCGCACTCGGACTGAAAAAAAGTATACCGTCATAAGCCTTCTCCAATTTTTTAGAAACAAGTAGGGTATTATATACAACGATCTCTTCCAGTTCTATGTTATGGCCGGCTAATTTATCCGGCAGCTCATCCCTTCTCAAATCACCACAAAAGAAAATAAGGGCTTTCTCTTCATTCATTATTATTTTATCAGCAAGGGAGGATGCATTTTCAGCCTCACCTATAATGTTACTCCGGGGAAAACGTAACCTGATAATATTTTTTGTTGCCGTTCCCAAAGAATAGACATTCCATTGTGGTTGCGTTCCTGTTAAATAAGCAGCTACAGCTTCGGCAGCATTCATGCTTGTAAATATTACCGGTAATGATTCACTGAAGGTTTCAGTGATGCGCTTTTCTAAGCAGGTGTTCCTGACGGGCGCTGTTTTTATAAAAGGTATGCAATCAATTTCAATCTTATTAACAGATGCCTGTGCAAGCAGCGATTGCTCCAGTGGCCTGGTGCTTAGTATCGTAATCTTTTTTTCAGGCATACTGAATGCTATCTGCAATTTGCTGGCCGCCTTTGACCAGCAATTCTTTTGCGGCCATAACGCCGGTTTCATCAGCCTGGTTTATCGGAACCGTTTTTTCTATTTCAACTTTATTCTTTCCGTCAGGAGAAAGGATATTTCCTTTAAAGTAAATCTGTTTATCTTGTAATTCAGCCAGCGCACTGATGGGAGTGGAGCAGCCTCCTAATAAAGTTCTTAAAAAATCTCTTTCAATTTTTGTGCATAAGGCTGTATCAGCATCATTAAACTGATTACAGCATTCAAAGGTTTGTTCATCGTTTTTACGGCAAACCACCATTATAGCGCCCTGAGCAGGGGCGGGTAACATCCAGTCTAATACCATGCTGTTATCGGGCCGGAGGTTTATGCGTTCAATACCTGCCTGTGCAAAAATGGCGGCATCCCAATTTTCTATACTTAATTTTTTTAAACGGGTATTTACATTGCCACGTAAATTATGAAGCTGGTGGTGAGGGTACCTGTGAAGCCATTGCGCCCGCCGGCGGATGCTGCTGGTGGCAATATTAGCGCTGTAATTATCAAGATTCAGAAAATCACCGGTTGTTTTGAATACCAGTAAATCACTCACAGGCCCTCTCTCCAGAACGGCTGCCTGGGAAATACCCATTGGTAATTGCGTAGGTACATCTTTCATTGAATGTACTGCAATATCAATCTTACTTTCTAACAAAGCAATATCAAGGCTGCGGGTAAATATTCCACGAACGCCCATTTCATAGAGCGGGGTCTTCAAATCAATATCACCATCGCTTTTAATGTAAACCAATTCAGCTTTTAATCCTTGTTGTTGCAGTAAACGCAACACCGTGGAAGCCTGCCAGACAGCAAGTTGGCTCTCCCTGGTGCCTATCTTTATCACGCTTTCCATGATCGTTTAATTTGAGCCTGTGGCCATAAATTCATTGATGGCTTCTATATAATGACAACCTCTTTGATTTTGTTCACGCATTTTTATCGCCATAACATTGATCACCTGCTGTATTTTTTCCGTATAAACAGGTGTAACGGCAGAAGAAG
>CAXSIE010000081.1:0-2236 GCA_964237295.1 uncultured Flavihumibacter sp.
TGACCTTGACTGGTAGACCAACCTTCCGTCAAGCTCCGTGATTTTAATAATGGCATTATTGACCAATCCCCTGATAGCTATGCTGCCGTTGTATCCGGGCGGAACAGGATTGGGAAACACGGTCACATTTTCATTGGTTGCGCCTCCTTCAGTAGCGGTGCTTCTGTATGAACAAATTCCCTGAGATGTTGCAAAAAACACTTCCCCTGTTTTATCATCTATTGCAATTTTTTTTACATCATTGCTTAGCAACGGGCTGTTGTCCTGTTTAAAGTGAACAATTGTTTTATCGCCATCCGGACTTATTAACCAAACACCATTTTTTGTTCCGATCCATTTGCGGTTTGCACCGTCTACAGCAATAGCCTGAACCTGTTCATCCCTGAATAAATATCCGGCAAAATTATCCTGCTGCACAATCGGCAGAATGGCTTCACATCCCTGCACACTGAATACATCCTGAGCACATTGGATGATTCCGATACCTTTAACAGTTCCTACCCACATAAATCCATCTTTGTCTTTGGCAATACATAAAACATTATTGTCAGGTAAATTTCCATTGCCGGTTCCCGAACGGTAATATTTCCACCTGTCATCACCGGGATTGTCTATTGTATTGCCATGATTGAAGCAGAACAACCCGTTACCATTGGGTGAAACGATCCACTTCTGGTTATAATCATCTATTACAATTTGAGTAACTGCGTTATCAGAAAGCGGGAACGGAACATTGAAATTCTTCGAGGTATTATTTGGCTGCAGAACAGCCAGGTTCTGAGCAGCGCCATAATTTGCTATCCATAAATTCTGGTCTTTATCAAAGGCAAGCCCCGACACATTATAACGATCCGGGTCTGCCAGTGAAGGCTGTACAAAAGAATTCTTATTAAATACTTTTACGGTATGATCCGATTTTAACTGCAGCAACCCGGCACCAAACGAACCTGCCCAAACTGTATTATCAATAGGATTTACGGCAACTGTAACAAGATCATACAGACTATCAAAAACAGGATAATTCATACCATTATAATTGCTCCATTCATTATCCCGGAATTGAAAGAGCCCGTTTGCGTTGAAAGTGTTATCCCAGGTTGAAGTAACAGTTCCCGAGGCAACCCATAACGAACCATTCCGAACAGTCAGCTCACTGGTGGCAATTGACCACGGCGAGTTAGGCTGATACTGCGTTATATTATTGCCCGATATTTTTACCAGGCCTGTTTGCATATCGGCGATCCAGGCATCTTCTCCTACGATAATTGCCTGTTGCGGACTAATGATCTTATCCGGCTGCAATAGCACTTTGTTTATGGAACCATCAGCATTTAAAATCACTACCCTGCTATCAGATCCGGACTGTTGCTGTGCAAGGACCAATTTTCCCGAGGAAGAAGCCGCATGAATTATTTTGTAATCGCTTCTGAATAACAATGTCCATACATTGCCATTCAAAGCAAATAAGGAATCGTTTTTTTGAACGATGATCTTGTCCTGCACCTGCAGTACCTGCTGACAGGCACCTTGCGGCAAACCGTCAGCACCGCTTATTTTTTTCCAGTTCCTGTAATCGGCAAGATTGGTATTATCTGCGGTTGCTATTTTCAATCCTTCTTCAGTTGCGGCATAAAATGAATTAGCCTTAACTGCAAAGCCGTTAACTTTAACCAGGTTACCAGAATCGCCAATGAAATAAGTATCCTTTATTTCATACTTGTTTTCATCTACTACCACTATTCCAATGCCGGTAGATAAGTAGGCTTTGTCTTTATAACAAAAAACACCGTATATCTTTTTATCTCCGGGAATATCTTTTAGTTGAAGCGCATTGATATTATAGATTTTGTTCCTGAAAACTATATCGATGTTACTGTTCAGGTAACCTACTATTAATTTACCCGACTGATCATCTGATCCTATACTACTGATACCAACTTCATTCAACCCGTTCATCTTGCTTAACCTTTCGATATTATTTTCACGGAAGTCAACGGAAAATAAAGCGTACGGTGTAGCACAGAAGATTTTTTCCGTTGTTGCTGCAATCATTGCAGCTTTCTGATAGGGCAGATGTTCCCGCCAATCACCTACCGGTACCTGAGAGAAAACAGGAGTTATAGCACAATACAAAACAGTAAGCCAAACGAATCCTCTCAAATACATAGATTTAAAAAGCTTATAATGCTGCAGGCAATCCACTTGGAACCAGATTGTGCGCTTCTGTACTCCAGTC
>CAXSIE010000081.1:2246-14774 GCA_964237295.1 uncultured Flavihumibacter sp.
ATGTTATGTCAACCATAAAATGCCTGAAACGACACTGGAATAAGAATTGATAACAATAACTTCACCATCACAAACAAAATTAAGTTTCTTTGCCTGGCTTTTAACAAAAGCACTATTTATTAAATGTAAATCTGAAAACAGCATGTGGGAAAGTACCGGCAGGTTCGTTTTGAAGTATAGAATAGTTTTATTACTGATTTTAGCCGCGTCCACAGCTTTTATGGCATGGCATGCCAGTAAAGTAGAATTAAGCAATGAATTTTCCAGGGCAATCCCTCTCGATAATATAAAATACATACAGTACCAGTCATTTAAAAAAAAATTTGGAGAGGATGGAAACCTGATGGTCATAGGAATCCAAACCGATCATCTTTTTACGGATAGCCTGTTCAATGATTACAAAAATTTAAATGAAACATTCAAACGAATAAACGGAATTGAAGATGTGTTGAGTGTGCCCGCTGCTATAAATCTTATTAAAAACGATAGTTCGGAAAAACTAATTCCCAAACCGGTTTTTCCTTCAGGAAATTTAGATCAAAGAACAATTGACAGTTGCTCTGAGATTTTCAAGAAACTTCCTTTTTATTATGGCCTTCTGTACAATCCTGAAACACGGAGTTACCTGACCGCACTACGTTTTAATAAAGAAGTAATGAATTCCACTAAACGAAATGTTGTAGTGAACGATGTTGTTAATGCCGGTGAAGCATTTGGCGCCAAACATAATATTGTACTGCATTACAGCGGACTACCGCTTATCAGGACAAACATAGCGATCAAGATAGCCAATGAAATGAAATGGTTTTTATTAGGCTCACTGATATTATCGGCGGTTATACTGTTATTGTTTTTCCGAAGCTTCAGTACCATGATATTATCTCTTGCTGTTGTTATAACCGGAGTTATATGGAGTTTTGGCACACTGCATTTGTTTGGTTATAAGATCACTTTATTAACTGCGTTGATACCACCATTAATTGTAGTTATCGGCATACCGAACTGCATTTATTTTCTCAACAAGTATCATTTATCTTATAATAATACACAAAATAAAAATCAGGCTTTAATTGAGATGGTAGGTAAAATGGGCATTGTTACATTGTTCTGTAATATTGCCGCAGCCATCGGCTTTGCTGTTTTCGCCCTTACCAAAAGTGTTATCCTGCAGGAATTCGGAAGGGTGGCGGGTATCAATATCATGGTGATCTTCTTCATTTCATTTATTCTGATCCCTTCCGTATTAAGCTACCTTCCTCCACCACTGGAACGGCATACCCGTTATCTTGATAATAAATGGCTGCTGAAAGTGTTGGACAAACTCGAGATGTGGTCATTGAATCGCCGTAAGGTTATTTACTTGCTTACAGTGGCAATGCTCATTTTTGCCGTGACAGGAATTTTCAGGCTTCGTTCCGAAGGATTTATCGTGGATGACTTACCTAAGACGGATAAGATTTACACGGATATGAAATTCTTCGAACATCATTTTAAAGGAGTGATGCCGCTGGAGATCCTGGTAGATACCAAACGAAGGAACGGGTTGCGGATCAACACGCTGCAAACCTTCGAGCATATAGATTCGCTCTCCAGATATATTGCCTCACAACCGGAAATGTCGAGACCGCTTTCAGTAGTGGAAGGCATGAAATTCGCCCGGCAGGCTTACTTTGACGGAGACAGCAGCAATTACGGATTACCCACCAGTTCAGACCTTGTATTTCTTGCAGGATATCTTAACACGAAAAGCGATAGTAATAAAGCCGGCAATAACAGTTTTGTGAAACTGGTAAGTTCATTCATGGATACCAGTAAGCAATATGCCCGGATAAGCATCAATATGGCAGATGTAGGGAGTAAGCGACTGCCTGAAATACTTAATACGCTGCAAAAAAAAGCCAATCAGTATTTTGACAGTACAAAGTACACTATTCAGTTTACCGGTACAAGTGTTACCTTTCTTGAGGGAAGTGCATTTATCATTCATGGCTTAAAAGAAAGCATTCTTTGGGCATTCCTGCTTATCGCTTTATGCATGCTGTATCTGTTCAGGTCTTTCAGGATACTTATATGTTCGCTGGTGCCAAATTTAATACCGCTGATTATAACAGCAGGTGTTATGGGCTGGGCCGGAGTGCGGCTTAAACCTTCCACTGTTTTGGTTTTTAGTGTTGCATTGGGAATCGCCATAGATATTACCATTCGCTTTTTAGTTAATTACAAGCAGGTTCAAAAAAACAATAACAAAGATGTTAAGCAGGTTGTGATAGATACCATTCATACCACCGGCATCAGCATTATTTATACTTCTCTTGTTTTAATTGCAGGCTTTATCATTTTTGTGTTCAGCGGTTTTGGCGGAACGCAGTCGCTGGGATGGCTTACTTCTTTAACGCTGGTAGTTGCTACCGTTACCAATTTAACGCTACTGCCTGCGCTTCTAATAACTTTCATTTATAATAATGTAAAAATTAAGAATTAAAATATACATGTATTAATTTAGATTGTAGCAGCATTTTTATCAATTTAATGTCTTCTATTTGCTAATTGGTTGTTTCATTGTTAGCAATTAACAAATCATAAATTAACTTACATGAGAAAAATTTTAATCCTCATGCTTGGAATTGTTCTTTTTGTAGATCAACTCCAGGCACAAACCCGAATTATAACCGGTAAAATTACGGATGGTAGTGGCAACCCGGTGCCAAATGCTACCATCCTGATTAAAGGTTCAAGGTCGGGAACAGCTTCTTCAGCAGACGGTACTTATAGCCTTACCATTCCTCCAAATGCTAAAACAATTGTTATTTCCGCCATTGGTATGGGTGAATCGGAATATAACATAGGCAATAAAGGGATAATAAATGCTTCGCTAAGAACTGATGATAAAAACTTACAGGAAGTAGTGGTGGTAGGATATGGAACACAAAAAAGAAAGGAGCTTACAGGAAGCGTTGCTTCAATTTCAGGAGCAACGGTAGCTGAAAAACCGGTGCAAAGCTTCGAAAATGCACTTGCCGGTAAGGCGGCCGGTGTTCAAATAACAATGCCTAACGGTGTAGTAAATAATCCGCCGGTTTTCAGAATCAGGGGAACCAACTCAATTTCTTTAAGTTCTTATCCTTTAGTTGTTGTGGATGGCGTGCCTACTTATACCGGTGATTTGGGGTCAACCAGCGCACCGGCGAATGCATTGGCAAGTATTAATCCCAATGACATTGAAAGTATTGATATTGCAAAAGATGCCGCGGCAACAGCTATCTACGGAAGCCGCGCTGCCAATGGCGTTGTATTTGTTACAACTAAGAAGGGAAAAGCAGGTAGGGCAAGAGTTAGTTATGATGGATGGGTAGGCTGGGTTTCACCTAACCGCTTGCCGGATATGATGGATGGCTTTCAATACACAGATTACAAAAAAGTTGCACTGGCCAATGCCGTAGCAAATAACCCCGCCCTCAGCACTGCTGCTAAACCCAGTAGTATTAATCTTACAAATGGTCCCGATGGCAAACCAATCAATACAAACTGGTTCGATTATGTTTACCATACCGGTTTTTCTCATAGCCATAACATAAATGTTTCAGGCGGTAATGAAGGAACTACCTATTATTTCTCTTCAGGTTATACAAAACAGGAAGGGGTTTTACAAAAAAATGCTTTTGAGAGAAAAAATATATTGCTGAATGTAAACAGCCGCGTAAATAATATCATTTCTATTGGTGGTAAATTATCATACTCCAACGAAAGGAATCTTATAGCCGGATCTTCCGGTGGTTTAAACGGCGAAGGTTTTAACATTGCAAATGCAGCGCGTGAAGCCATTGTTCTTCCTCCTAACATTTCACCTTATAATAATGATGGTACCTATAACCTTGCTTCAGGTACGGCTATCGGGTCAATGGGCAATATTATTTCAGGTTCAAACCCGATAAGTTATTACAATATTGTTCAGATAATGGATAAAAACCGCTCCAACAATGAAACCAATCACCTGCAAACCAATGTATACCTGCAGATAAAACCTTTTAGCTGGATGACTTTGAAAACCACTTATGGCATTGACAACCTGCTTATAGATAACGATGTTTTTCAAAATCCATTTCATGGCGACGGAGCAAGCGGAAGTACTGGCGGATCTGCCACAGCATCTTTTCTAAAAAATAAAACCTGGCTGTGGACAAATACCGCCCAGTTTGATTATACATTCGCGAAAAAGCACAATTTTAGTTTACTTGTAGGTAATGAACAGCAAAGACGTACCAATAACCAGTTTGGCTTGAACAGAACCGGGTTATCAGATTCGGCTTATACAGTGATCCAGGCGGGATTTACCACAACAAACTCCGCAAGTGCATCCCTGGGACAGAATTACCTGCTTTCGTCTTTTGGCCGCCTGAGTTATAATTTCAATAAAAAATATTTCCTAACCGGTAATATCCGCCAGGATGAATATTCCGCATTAGGCAAGAAAAAAGGTGTATTTTATGGCGCCTCTGCTGGTTGGGAACTTACACAGGAAAAATTTTGGGAGTCTACACAGCTCAACAAGGTCTTCAGCAGTATGCGATTAAGAGGTAGTTACGGAAAAGTAGGAAACATTGGCGGCATCGGTGATTTCGCCACGTTTTCAAATTATACATCCAGTTTGTATGGAGGTATTGCAACCCTGGGCTATAACTCCGCTGGCAATACCCAGATCACTTGGGAAACAAGCACTAAAACAGACGCAGGAATTTCCTTCGGATTATTTAATGATAGGTTTACCGCTGATTTAGGTTATTACAAAAATGACATCAATAACATGTTGCTGAGCGTACCGCAGTCTCCTTCTGCAGGTTTGCCATCAAACATTCTTCAGAATGTTGGAAGTATGTATAATAAGGGCATTGAAATATCTCTGAACGGATCGCCGGTTATAACCAAAGATTTTAGCTGGAACAGCTCGTTTACTTACTCGCATAATGTTAACAAGGTAACCTCTCTTGCATTGGGCATAAAAGAGCTGGTTAATGGACTGGGAGGCGGAACCACAGAACTTGTTACCAAAACAGTTCCCGGTTATTCTATCGGGCAAATCTGGGTTGTTCGTTCCCAGGGAGTGGATGCTGGTACTGGAAGAAGAATATTCCTGAATGCCGCTAATCAGCCAATTTATTATGAATATGGCACATTACCGGCCGGAAAGTTTAACTGGAGCAACGCTGATGGAACACAATATTTAAAAAATGGTTCCGCAGCAGCTATTAATCAATCTGATGATGGTGTGCTTTATGCCAACACACAACCAAAATTCTATGGTGGGTGGGATAATACTTTCCGTTACAAGAATTTTGATGTTAATGTTCTACTTACCTACCAGGCCGGTAATTATTTATATTACGGAACCAATGCCGGTTTACACGACCAGCGTTTCTGGAATAACACAAAAGATGTTTTAAATTACTGGGCCAAACCCGGAGACGTCACCAATATTCCTAAACCAATATATAATGACAACACGTCTAATGGTTCCGCTTTCCCGTTGGACATAAACGTATTTAAAGGTGATTATATCAAATTAAGAACGTTACAGATAGGATACAATCTTCCGAAAGTTATTCTGGACAGGGTTAAAATCAGCCGTTTCAGGGTATATGCCAGTGGTCAGAACCTTGCTATCATCACAAAATATCCGGGTCCTGATCCGGAAGTTTCTACCGATGGCAACTCCAGTAATGCAAATGGAACCCAGGGTGTAGACAGGAATACATTGGCTAATGGCCGCTCTATTACTGTTGGTTTAAACGTTAGTTTTTAAAGTTATAAATGAAAAGAATGAAAAAGAATTCAATATATATTTTCGCTCTATTTGGTGCAGCAGTTCTATTTGCTTCTTGCAGGAGAGATCTGTTAAATCCGGCGCCGCAAACATCCATATCGGATGTTACCGCATTCGACAGGCCTGACAGAGTTGCCAACCAGGTTGTAGCTCTTTACAGTGCTCTTAAAAATGGAGCATTTTACGGAGGCAGGTATGTTGTTTACGGAGATATACGCGGAGAAGATTTTCTTAATGCTACCAATAACCTGATTACCAATGTTGACGTATGGAACTTTACCGCTTCCAGTTCGGCCACTGCCGTATTAGGCCTATGGCAACAAGGCTACCGTGTTATAAATTATTGCAACGTTTTTATGGACGGAATGGAGGCTAAAGGAACGTCGGTAGTTGGTCCAACTTTGTCTAACCAGTATATTGCGGAAGCACGATTTATCAGGGCACTTACTTATTACAGCCTTTTACAATATTATGCCCGGCCTTATGCTGATGGAAACGGGAGTAAGTTAGGGCTACCGCTCAGGTTAACAGGAATAAAAGGACTGGGGCAGTCGGACCTTGCCAGGAGCACAGTAGCCGAAGTGTATGCCCAGGTATTATCAGATCTGAATTTTGCTGAAACAAATCTTCCCCTAACAAACTCTACAATGGTGGCAACGGTGGCAAACACATCAAGAGCGCACCGGAATACCGCGATTGCCTTGAAAACAAGGGTTTATTTAAGCATGCAGAAATATGCCGAGGTTGTAACGGAAGCTAATAAAATTGTAACCGCGTCGGCTCCGTTTACTGCAACATCCGGCGTTGCATTTAACTTACAGCCAGACATCACCGCGTTATTCAAACCGCCTTATTCATTTGCTGAAACGATTTTTTCCATGCCCTTTACAACAGGTACGGGTGATGTTCCGGGTACCCAAAATAGCCTGTTATCTTATTATTTTAACGGAACCGGGGGCGTTTCATCGGAATTTTACCTTAATGATATGGGCATTATTGCCAATACAACCTGGCTTGTTACGGATAAAAGACGAAACTTTATTTTTAGCAATGCCAATGGCAGAAAGTATCTGAATAAGTTCGCTTCTTCCGCTTCTGCCCTGCCCTCAGATAATGTTCCCGTAATGAGGTACTCTGAAGTGCTGCTAAACCTGGCAGAAGCGAAAGCCAGGGTATCCGGTACCGTGGATGCTCAATCCCTTGCATTATTAAATGCAGTACGAACAAGATCTGATCCAAGCACCGTATATACTATGGGAAGTTTTCCAACCTCTACGGATCTTATCAACGCAATTTTATTAGAAAGAAGAATTGAATTCCTCGGTGAAGGATTGCGCAATAACGATCTGATGCGTTTACTGCAGACGATCCCGGCCAAAGGAGGAGCTCCTTTACGGTCTCCTTCTGATCAGGGATACATATGGCCTGCTTCTTCAACTGAAAAATCGCTGAATAAGTTATGGATTGACAATTAACAACTATCAGATAAACTGAAAAAGCCACCAAAATCTTTGGTGGCTTTTTCAGTTTATCTGATAGTTGTTAATTATTTTACCTATTACTGATAGCACAGAACTCTTAATAAAATTTGCTATTAAGAAAATAATTATAATATTACCGGCAAAATCGCTTACTTACATTAACGTTTTTATAACTTTGTTAGCCCTGATTGAATTATATATCTTAATCAGGTTGCTTTCAGGCTATTATTCGGTTACCAATAACAAAATTAACTTCTAGATTATGAGAAAATTTTTTACCCTCCTTTTAGGAACTGTACTCATTTGTGTACAACTCTCAGCCCAGCGAACAATTACTGGCAAAGTGGTTGATGAAACCGGTAATCCTATAGCTAATGCTACCGTGCTGGTAAAGGCAAGTAAAATTGGCACGGCTACCAATGCTGATGGAATTTATTCAATTACCGTTCCTGCAAGCGCTAAAACGCTGGTATTTTCCTCCATCAGCTTAACTCCTGAAGAGATCAGCATCGGCACTAAAACTGTTATTAACTCCACTTTAAAATCATCGGATAAAGCGTTAGAGGAGGTAGTGGTTACGACCGGTTATTCAAGGGAAAAAAAATCTCAGTTTACGGGTTCTGCTACTGTGCTTCGCGCGGCAAAAAGTGTTGAAGAAGTTCCGGTAGGCTCTTTTGATCAGGCTTTGCAGGGCAGGGCTCCGGGCTTGCTGGTAAATTCAGGTTCAGGCCAGCCTGGTTCAAGTGCTAATCTTACAATAAGAGGTATCCAATCTATATCCGGAGCCGGTGTACAGCCACTTTATATTGTTGATGGGGTTCCATTGCCGGCAAATGATTTGCAAACGATCAACCCCAATGATTTTGAAACCATTACAATATTAAAAGATGCAGCAGCAGCGGCGCTGTATGGTTCAAGAGGTGGATTAGGAGTTATTGTTATCACTACAAAAAAAGGAAGAGCCGGCGCTACGAATTTCAGTTATCGTTTTCAAAGCGGTTTTACACAGGCACCCAATACTACCAATTTTGACCTGATGAATACCAGTGAGATATTACAGTATGAGGAAAAATTAGGTTTGGAAGGCGCTCCAACCAGTACACCAGGGTGGACTTACTCAAAGAAAAATCCGGCTTATGCCGCTTTACCCGCTGCCACTCAGGCCAGGTACGACTTTTTGCTTGATAGTATCAGTAAAATAAATTCCAATTGGTCAGACATTTTATTCAGGCAGGGTGTTTCTAAATTGCATGAATTAAATATGAGCGGCGGATCAGACAAAACAAGATTTTTTGTATCAGGAAGTTTTTTCGATCAAAAAGGTACTGACTTAAACGCACGTTTACAGCGATATACTTCGAGATTTAATATAGACCATACTTCAGGAAGATTAAATGTTCAGCTTAACAGTGCTATAGGATATTCCATTACAAATTATTCAGAAGGTGAATATTATGGCAACAGCACCAGGGATGCGTTTCAGATGGCTTGGAGAGCGAAGCCTTATGAAAACCCTTACAGGGCGGATGGTACATTAATTTATGGCCCAAGTACCAGTTTAGTGCTTAAACAGGTTGGCAATCTTTTGGAAGAAATGCCGAATTCAGTATATCAGCAAAATCAAATAAAGATTAACTCAGGGCTTACCCTATCTTATAAAATTGTTCCATCTTTTACTTTAAAAAACACCCTGGGTGTTGATGTATCTGATAACAGGTGGCAAAGAGCTATCAGGCCGGCATCGTATGTGGGCAGTTTGCAAACTGCACAAAATGGTTATGACGCTGAAGCTTACAAAATATCCTCACAAATTATTAATACTACAAGCGGTGTTTTCTCAAAAAGATTTGATAAACATGAAGTAGAAGCAGGAGTTTATTTAGAAACCATAAGAGGTTACCAGAAAGCGTTAGGCTTTCAGCTTTATAACCTTGACCCACGCCTTTATCAGACTGGCCAGGGTACAGGAACACTTGCTGTGCCCAATGGTTCTACCACTTATCCGCAAAATGCTTCCAGTGCAAGATCCGGCTATGGCATCCGTTCTTACTTTGCTACAGGAAGGTATACCTACAATAATAAATATACAGTAACAGGTAATATAAGGCGTGATGGTACATCGAGGATTCTGAATGAACAAAATAAAGAAATTACCACCTATTCCTTTGGAGCTACCTGGAATGCTATTCAGGAAGATTTTCTGCTTAACCAAAGTGTTTTATCCGACCTGAAAATCAGGGCTTCTTATGGCGCTGTACCTAATATAGGGAGTATAGGAACCAGTACTTATGCTGTTGGAGTACCTACTACCATACTCACCGTTACTAATTATCTCGGCCCTCAAATTCCCTCTTATGGAACTAACACATATTACGGTTCTACGATAACCGGCCAGGCGCCTACAACTCCGGGTAATCCTAATTTAAAAATTGAAACCATTGAAAAATTCAATATTGGCGCCGATATCGCTGCCTGGAAGAACAGGGCAAGGTTGGCCGTAGATGTGTACAGTAATAAAACAGTTGACTTATTTGTTGATCAGCCTCTTGCAGCTACAACAGGTTTCGGAGGTACTACTACCCCCATAAATGCCGGTATAATGACCAACAAAGGTGTAGAATTCCTCTTGAGCGTAGATGTAATCAAAACTAAAAATATAGATTTTACACTGACTTTTACACATGCCATCAATAAAAATAATATTGCCGACCTAGGTTTAGTAGATGAATATGTAACCGGCACCAGTATTATAAGGAAAGGCCTTCCTTATGGTTCTTCTTATGCTTATAATTATCTGGGCGCTGATGTAGCAACTGGTAAACCAACATACGAAACATTGGATGGTAAGATAACAACCGATATAGGACAGGCAGGTCAATTTGCTAAGTTTGGTTCTTATTTACCGGTTCATGTAGGAAGCTTCAACGCTGAATTCAGAGTGGGCAGGATTTCAGCAAGTGCACTTTTCACTTATCAGTTTGATGTACACCGGTATAATAATATAGAGAACTGGATCACCAGGGGAACACCGGGTTATCACGGTGCAGTAAATGCTTCTAAAAGATTGTTAACGGAGCAATGGGAGAAACCGGGAGATGTAAAGTATTACCAGGCAGCAATATACGACAGGCAATTCACTGGTTCTGATGTACAGGATGCTAAATTCTTAAGGTTCAGGAACTTTAATGTAGCCTACCAGGTGCCTGAAATATCGTTTAAGAGTTTTAAATTAATCAGAGGTGCTAAATTTTATTGCCAGGTACAAAATGTATGGATATGGAGTCCCTGGAAGGGTCCTGATCCTGAGGATAACAATAATATCAGCCTGAATGAATTTCCTAACCCGAGAATGGTTGTGGCAGGTCTGGATATTAATTTTTAATCACTTCAAATAAAATGATCAAGCCGCATCCGGGTTTCCTGAAAGGTTTGATGATTATAAAAATCATGTACATGAAATATTATAAATTAGTTGTATTGGGCATTTGTTTCTTGGTGCTTGCGTCCTGCAAAAAGCTTATCCAGGTGGAAGAAACAGACCTTATAGCCGGATCTATCGCATTAAAAACCGTAACTAATTGCGAGCAGGGCATTATTGGCGCCTATGCCGGCGTTGTTCCGAATACTGACCTGAATATACTGGGAATTTTATTTAACAGCACTTTTTCTGATGAAGTAAAACCAGCAGAGTTTTATAACGCTCAAACTACACATGAATGGGCTTACGGCTCTACAGATGTTGGCATCCGCGATAATTTTACGGTAATTAATCAATATTATACAATTATCGACCGTGTAAACCGTGTACTTGCAGCTTTACCTAATGCTGATTCTACAAAAGCAGGAGACTTAGTTTTAAAAAGTAAACTCAGAGGCGAGGGACTTTTTTTACGTGCCTTTGCACATTTTGATTTATTCAGGTATTACTGTGGTAATTATGATCCGGCAGGCCTGGCTATGCCATATATGGAAGTAACTACGTTAGACCCGCAAGCCCGTATTAATATGGGACCTTATTTCCAGAAATTAAATGCTGATCTTGCAGAAGCAAAAACACTGTTGCCTAATAATCTTACAGATATTAACAGAGCTAGCAGAACAACTGCCAGCGCATTACAGGCGCGTATTGCTCTGTATACAAAAGACTGGGCCAACGCAGCAACTTACAGTACTGAATTTATTACTGCTATTCCATTGTCACCGATGGCATCTTTTGCAGGTATCTGGACGGATGAAAATACAAATGAAATAGGCTGGAGGATAGTACGAACTTCTGCTGCTAACAGGTTGGGCTCTTTATGGAGATCAACATCTGCCACAACATCCAGTACTGGCATAAGCTCCCTTGTCTGGAGGCCCTCCGATAAATTATGGAACAGTTATGATTCGGTAAAAGATGTACGTTTTGCAGCCTATTTTAAATATGACGTTGCCTTGGCAGCAATAGGCCGTCCGGGTCGCCTGGTTCAAAAATATTCAGGAACCGGATATGGAACCCCCAATGAAAATGTTAACAATATTAAGGTGTACCGCACCGGCGAGATGTATTTAATCAGAGCTGAAGCAAGAGCGGAACTGGGCACGTTTACAGGAGCGAATAGTGCAGAAAGTGATCTTAATATATTAAGGACTGCCCGAATAAACGGCTATACCAATGTTGTTCTTGCATCAAAAGACGCGGCTATAGATGCTATAATGCTGGAAAGATATAAAGAACTGCCTTTCGAAGGTCACAGGTTATGGGATTTAAAAAGAAGGAATTTACCTGTTGTACGCCTGGCATCTGATGCGCCATCCGCTACCGGTACCACACTACCTGCCGGAAATTTCCGATTTGTGCTTCCAATACCCGATACCGAATTAAAGGCAAACAAATTAATGACGCAGAATCCGGGGTATTGATTTTGATATTACAGGTGCTCTTTCTTACCCGGCAATAAAATTTCAGGCTAATAATTTATAAGCAGTTAACCTTACCAAAAAAAGTGACAAGGAATTACCTTCAATAATTCCTTGTCGTCTTTTTATTTCAGCACTTCCTCCAGCTTCTTTACCAGATCAAATCCTCTTAAATTTTCTGCAATTATTTTACCCTTCGGATCAATTAAAACATTGAAAGGAATTCCCTCAAACTGATATGTTTCTACTGCTTTACTGTTCCAGTACTGCAGGTCACTTATATGCGTCCAGGCCAGTTGGTCATCCTGTATAGCTTTCTGCCAGCCTTCT
>CAXSIE010000082.1:0-478 GCA_964237295.1 uncultured Flavihumibacter sp.
CATTGGCGCCAACACCGCATGTCCGCCATCTACCAGGTAAATTTCTCCCCCTTTACCGGTGAACTCCGGATACTCTTTTCTCAGGATGCCGTTTTTCATTTCAGCAAACATTCCTGATATCTCTACTCCCGTCGGGCCGCCACCCGCCACTACAATTGTCAAAGCCTTTTTCATTTCAACAGGATCCATGGTAATGCTTGCTTCTTCCATCTGCAATAATAATTTATTACGCATGGCAATTGCATCGTCCAGCGTTTTCATAGGAGTGCTGTTCTTCTTAACATTCTCCATTCCAAAATAATTGGTTTCGGCACCGGTGGCAAATACCAGGTAATCGTATTCCAACTCACCGTTAGAAAGAATGATTTTCTTTTGTTCCGGTACCACTTTTAAGATTTCGCCTAAACGGAAATGAACATTGCCCCTGCCGGTAAATAGCTTTCTGAAAGGATAACTGATGCTGGAGGGTTCCAGAAAT
>CAXSIE010000082.1:511-12321 GCA_964237295.1 uncultured Flavihumibacter sp.
GCAGTGGCTACCTGGTATATAAGTGGAGGAAAGAAGTTGTAATTATTTTTATCTACCAACGTTATCTGGAACGCTGGATTTTTTCTTAAAGCTTTTACAAGGTTTATTCCTGCAAAGCCACCACCTATTATAACGATTCTCATGCTGTAGTATTTATATTTTGATGATCACATTTCCTATGGCGGCGCTCACGTGTTGCAAAAGTACAATTATTGAAGGCTTAGTTTGTAAGTGTTTTCAATAACCGCAGAGGGAAAGCCAGAGAGGAAGAAGAGGTTACACAGAGGACGTCCTCTGTGTAACCTCTTCTTCCTCTCTGGCTTTCCCTCTGCGGTTAAAAAACCCGAACAGCTATTATAGAATGCGTAAAACTAAATGATTTCAGGTTTCGAATATTGTTGTAAGGTGCTAATGATTTACATTAGTAGTAGTACATCTTCGTTTCATAATCCATCTTCACCGTTCCGTTTTCATTATAATCAACGAAAAGTTTTACCAGCGCCGAGATCATTGAATCGTAGGATTCATGCCCTGGAAGAGGAATATAGGATGCTGATAACAACTGGCCTTTCAATCCATCAAAATTGAGTAATTGTGTATTGGGAAAACTATGAAATTTTATTGAAGCGGGTGTAAGAAATGTTTCTATAATAGATTCATTAATTCTTTCGGGCTGTTGCTGATCTATTGCAAACCGGTTCTTCAGCAGGTTGTATTCGTGTAAAAAAGGAGTATCTGTTTTTCTGATGTTCCATGCCAGAACAATATGGCCACCTGTTTTTAAGATCCGCTGGAATTCAACCTTGGTAGCAACAGGATCCATCCAGTGAAAAGCTTGTGCCACCGTTATCAGATCAACACTGTTGCTTCTTAAACCGGTATGCTCGGCCCGGTGCTTCCTGCTTGAAAATCCGGCGTAATGCCCCAGCTTATCTTCTGCTGCTTTACGCATTTCAGTATTGGGTTCGATACAGGTAACACGATACCCCTTTAATAAAAGCAATTCGGCAAATAGTCCTGTACCTGATCCTATATCTGCAATGCGCTGATCAGTTCTTAAGCCGAATGTATTCTCAAAAAATGGTATTATATCGGAAGGATAAGAAGGCCTGTATTTGACGTAATTTTCTACCCGGTTCGAAAATCGCTTGGTGGGACTCAGTGCGGCCAGTTCATTGACCATAACCTCTATAATTTAAAAAAGCAAAATAAAACTATTTTATACAATTATGTTGCTATCATATTAAATAAATACCAAGTTGGCTATAAGCGACATTACCTGATTGTTATAAAGTTCCAAACGCTGTAGAAACAGCATTTATCCGTTAATCATCAACCATTAATCATTAACAATTACTTCAGCGGTTCCGCCTTCACCCCATCTTTGGTAATCTTAACAGGCAGGATAGCTCCGGTTTTATCAAAATGCATTTCGTCAATGCAGGTTACGCGGTGATTGGCGGCTTTCTCTGTCAATGGGCGGCGATGGTAAATTATATACCATTTATCCTGGTTAGGAACCTGTATAACCGAATTATGTCCTGCGCTCGTGCCTAACAGCGTATCCTGTTGAAGAATGGTTCCCAGGCGTTTGAAGGGACCAAAGGGCGAATCCGCTATCGCATAAGCAACCTTGTAATCAGGGCTGCCCCATCCGCCTTCAGACCACATAAAATAATATTTATTGTTACGGATAAACATGAACGGGCCTTCAACATATCCTTCAGGCGTAAGCTCTTTAAAGGATGATCCGTTTTCGAAAGGTTCCAGGCCGGTAAAATCTTTTTTTAGTTTCGCAATGTTACAATGTCCCCAGCCACCATAAATAATATAGTACAGTCCGTCTTTGTCCTTAAAAACGAACTGGTCAATCGGCTGGGCGCCGTTAATTATATCGTTGATCAAAGGTTTGCCCAGGTAGTCTTTAAAAGGTCCTTCCGGTTTATCGGCAACAGCTACGCCAATGCCGCCTACCTGATTTTTATGAACATCGTTGGCACCGAAGAAAAAATAAAATTTGTCGCCTTTTTTTACAACAGATGGTGCCCACATTGCTTTCTGAGCCCATTTAACATGTTGGGAATCGAGCACCTTATCGTGTTTGGTCCAATGTACCAGGTCAGGAGAAGAAAAAGCGTCAAAGTAAACCTGTTTCTCGTATGCATCCGAATAAGTGGGATATATCCAGTAAGTTTTGCCAAACACCGCTCCTTCGGGATCGGCGTACCAGCCTTGGAATAATGGATTGCCGGATGTTTCTTTTGCTACAGACTGACTATTGGCATGTGTCATTATCATTATGCATACCAGGCCTGTTATTAATTTGCGCATTTGCTTTAATTTATTCGAGTGCAAAATAATGTGATTACCTGAATATAGTGTGAACCATAATCTATCTGATTTGTTATAAAACACAAACTTGTCATATTTCAATTAATCAGGCAAATCGTAGTTCAGGAAATATACTTACGCAATCGATAGCGCAAACAGCCAATCAAATAATTGAGTACCTTCGCTAACGGTTGCTTACAAAGATTCTATATTTTTTGTCATCTTTTAATTATGAATAAAAAACTTCTCTTTGTTATTGCCTTTATTGTTGGTACCATTTGTTTCATCCAATCCTGCAAGAACAATTCAACCAGTCTTACTGCAGAAGAGCCCATACCGGAAACAGTCAGCTACAATTTTGATATACGTCCCATTCTCTCCGATAAATGTTATGCCTGCCATGGTCCTGATGCCAACAAGCGAAAAGCCGATCTGAGGCTTGATATTCCCGAAAATGTTTATAAGGCACTGAAAGATAATCCCAAAGCACATGCACTGGTTCCAGGCAAGCCCGATCAATCTGAAGTATTCTTGCGTATTGCAACGCGTGATACCAGTATACTGATGCCGCCACCATCTTACAATCTTACCAAACTGAACGAACGCGAAATAAGTTTGATCAAAAAGTGGATTAAACAAGGTGCCAAATATGAGAAGCACTGGGCCTTTGTTCCACCAAAATCCCCTTCACTCCCCGAAGTAAAAAATAAAAAGTGGGCTAAAAACGAGATTGATTACTTTGTTTTAAGCAGGCAGGAAAAAAAAGGGGTTACTCCCAACCCGGAAGCTGATAAGGAAAGGTTGTTAAAACGTGTAAGTCTTGATCTTAACGGGTTGCCGCCAACCGTAAAAATGATGGACGATTTTTTAGCTGATAAATCCGCCAATGCCTATGAGAAAGTAGTGGATCAGTTATTAAAAAATCCTGCTTACGGCGAAAAGATGGCGCTGCATTGGCTGGATGTTGCCAGATATGCGGATTCTCATGGTTATCAGGATGACGGCTACAGAACCCAATGGCCCTGGCGTGACTGGGTGATCCATGCTTTTAATGAAAACATGTCCTATAAAGATTTTGCCACCTGGCAGTTAGCCGGCGATCTTTTGCCCAATGCAACCAAAGAACAGTTACTGGCAACCGGTTTCAACCGTAATCATAAAATTACTGAAGAAGGTGGTGTGGTGGATGAAGAATACCGTGTTTCTTATGTTACCGACCGCAATGATCTTTTTGGAAAGGCTTTTATGGGTGTTACGTTGGAATGCGCCCACTGCCATGATCATAAATATGATCCTTTTTCACAAAAAGAGTATTACCAGATGTTCGCATTCTTTAATAATGTGAGGGAGAAAGGAATAGAGTCTGTTATCGGCGGTCCAGAGACCTACGCCAAAAAACCTTTGATGGAGATCAGTAACGATGATGTTAAAAACATACTGACGTTCATCAATAAGCCCGATACCAACCGGCTGATCGTATCTGTTATGGGCGACATGGACACAGCCCGGCAAACATATGTGCTGATACGTGGCGGATACGATAACCACGGCGCTGAAGTTCAACCGGGCACACCGGAATCTATCCTTCCTTTCGGTAATCAATATCCTAAAAACAGGCTGGGACTTTCAGAATGGCTGTTCGATAAAAAGAACCCGCTTACTGCACGCGTTTATGTAAACCAGATGTGGCAGGAATTTTTCGGTAAAGGCATTGTGAAAACTGCCGGTGATTTTGGTAAACAGGGTGAACTGCCCACCAATCCTGAATTACTGGACTGGCTGGCTGTTGACTTCATGAGCCATGGCTGGGATATTAAACGATTGATCAAACTACTGGTAATGTCGGCTACTTACCGGCAGTCAGCGGTAGTAACTCCTGAAAAATTAAAGTCGGATCCTGATAACGTATTATTAGCGCGTTCCCCGCGCTATCGGATAGACGCAGAGCTTGTTAAAGATGTGGTGCTGTCGAGCAGCGGCCTGCTGAATAAAGCCATCGGTGGACCAAGTGTTAAAGCCTATCAGCCACCTGGTTTATGGGAAGGCGCTACTTCCGGCCGCGGACTGCTTTCCATATATAAACAGGATCATGGTCCTGATTTATACCGCCGGGGTATTTACACTTTTATTAAAAGAACCGTTCCTCCTCCTGTAATGGGGATATTTGACGCCAGTAACAGGGATCAGTGTGAAGTGAGAAGGCTAAAAACCAATACACCTTTACAGGCGCTTGTAATGATGAACGACCCTACGGTGCTGGAAGCTTCAAGGGTACTAGCCGCTAACCTGCTGGAAGAAAACAGCCAATCGGAGGATAAGATAAGAAAGGCGTTCCGGCAGATCGTATCAAGAACGCCTAAACCGGAAGAAGTAGCGGTGTTATCCGGCTATTATCAAAAGGAGCTAAAGGCTATGAATGATAAAAAGGCGGGAAAATTATTATCTGCAGGTGAGTACCCCCTTGATGAAAAAGTTGATAAGAATGCACAGGCTGCCCTCATGCAAGTAATTGTTACTATTTATAATCTGGAAGAAACGATCACAAAAACCTGATATGGACAAGAATATTTTAGAACATGGTCTTAACTACAACCGGCGCAGGTTCTTATCAAAACTAAGCCTGGGTATCGGAAGCCTTGCCCTTGGTTCATTGCTGATACCGGAACTGTTCAGTAAAGGTGGGATGGATGATGACCTGTATACGCCGGGCATCCCGCATTTTGCACCAAAGGCGAAACGTATTATATATCTGTTCCAGAACGGCGCCCCTTCTCAACTGGAGCTTTTTGATTACAAACCCAAGCTCTGCCAGATGATGGGAGAGGAGCTGCCGCCTTCCGTGCGTGGCGGACAAAGGTTAACGGGCATGACCGCAAGCCAGGCTTCATTTCCATTGATCGGTTCTTTTACTAATTTCAAACAATACGGACAAAACGGTACCTGGGTCAGCGACCTGTTTCCTCATACGGCGAAAATTGTTGATGATATATGTATCATACGGTCAATGTATACCGAGGCTATCAATCATGATCCGGCGCTTACATTTTTTCAAACCGGTTCCCAGCAGGGAAACAGACCCAGTATGGGTTCCTGGCTGAGTTATGGATTAGGAAGTGAGAACAAAAACCTGCCGGATTTTACCGTATTGCTATCAAGAGGTATCGGTAACGGCCAGGGTGTGTATTCAAAATTATGGTCGAACGGATTTTTAGATTCCATACACCAGGGTGTTCAGTTCAGCAAAGGAGAAGATCCTGTGTTGTACCTGAGCGATCCCGAGGGTATGGACCGTCACGACCGCAGGGATATGCTGGATAACCTGGCTAAAATGAACCAGATGTCTTATAAGGAATTTGGCGACCCTGAGATCAATACCAAAATTCAGCAGTACGAAATGGCTTACAGGATGCAAACGGCCATTCCGGAAACAATGGACCTGTCAAAAGAATCAGACGATATTGTAAAGTTATACGGTCCCGATTGCCTGGTACCGGGAACATACGCTGCAAATTGTTTGCTGGCCCGCAAATTATCGGAAAACGGTGTACGGTTTGTGCAGCTATACCACCAGGGTTGGGATCAGCACGGCAACCTGCCTTTTGAAATTGCCAGCCAGGCTAAAGACGTTGACCAGGCTTCCGCAGCACTGGTGACCGACCTTAAACAAAGAGGCTTGTTAGATGAAACCCTGGTAATATGGGGTGGAGAGTTCGGACGGACGAATTACAGCCAGGGAAAATTAAAAGAGGATAATTATGGCCGTGATCACCATCCGCGTTGCTTTAGCATTTGGATGGCAGGTGGTGGGATTAAACCGGGTATCGTATACGGTGAAACCGATGAGCTGGGATACAATGTTATTAAAAACGGTGTTCATGTGCATGATTTTCAGGCTACCGTTTTAAACCAGATGGGACTTGATCACGAAAAACTTATTTTTAAACACCTCGGCCGTCGCTATCGCCTTACCGATGTTTCAGGACAGGTGGTAAGGGATATTATTTCATAACATTAATACCATTATTAACAGTTAGCCTTCAGCTATCTGAGGGAAACATGCCTGAAATTTATTTTTTGATAGCTGTCGGCTGATAGCATTTAGCTACATGGATTAGTTGGCAACCGTAAGCGAACGTTACATATGAAAAGCAGTCTCCGGGGTTTTGCAGGCAATGTTTTATTTACACTGAATATCTACATAATCTTTTTGTTGCTATTCGATAATTTACTGGTGCTTCCGCATTGGTTGCAGGCTTTCGGCAGGATGCACCCGATGATGCTGCATTTCCCGATTGTTATTGTAATACTGGCAATGGTACTGGAATTCTTTCGTTTCAAACCCGAATACGTTAACCAGGAATTATACCAGAACTTCACTTCTAACTTATTGCTGCTAGGCGCTTTGTCTTCAGCCATTACAGTAATCATGGGACTTTTTTTGTCGAAAGAAGGCGGATACACCGGCTCCGTTCTGCAATGGCATAAGTGGACAGGCGTAAGCGTTGTTTTTATTACTTCCTTGCTGCATTGGTCGCGGAAGACGAGTTGGTATAACTCGCCTGTAGCAAAAGGAAGCGCTATCTCAACCTGCCTGTGCCTGATCTTTGCCGGGCACTTCGGCGCTACTATCACTCATGGCGATAATTTTGTTTTGGCCCCGGTAATTGCTACAGATCAAAATAATGTTCCTTTTGACCAGGCAATTGTTTTTGACAATCTGGTAAAGCCGGTATTTGATAAAAAATGTGCCAGTTGTCACAATCCTGATAAGGTGAAAGGTGAGCTGGTACTTACGGACATGAAATCCATACTTGCCGGCGGGAAAAACGGTAAATTATTCGAGCCGGGAAAACCGGAGATCAGCCTCCTGTTACAACGCATACATTTGCCCGTTGATGAAAAAAAACACATGCCGCCTGCCGGTAAAACGCAGCTTACCGAAGACGAAATATCCTTATTAAACCTTTGGGTTAAAGAAAATGCAGATTTCAAAAAGAAGGTAATTGATCTGCCGGTAAAAGATTCTTTAAGATTACTGGCTGCAACACTTTTAAAACCATCACAACCTAAAGAAGAACAATTTAAGTTTGCAGCGGCCGACAAAGAAACGGTAAGGAAGCTCAATAATAATTACAGGGTTGTATATGCGCTTTCAAAGGAGTCTCCGGCATTGGCAGTGAATATTTATAACAGGAATGCTTATTCAACAAAATCATTGAATGAACTGGAACCGGTTAAAACGCAGGTAGTATCGCTTGAATTAAATAAACTGCCGGTAAAAGATGCAGATCTGAAAACTGTTTCGCAGTTCGAAAACCTGCGAACCTTGAACCTGAATTTTACTGACGTAACGGGAACCGGGTTAAAAGATCTTACAGCGTTAAAGCATTTGCAATCCTTATCGCTTTCCGGCACCAACATTAGTTTTCAGGACCTGCTGTTGCAGATGCGTTCCTTCCAGAGTTTAAATAAACTGGCGGTATGGGATACGGGTTTGTCGGATGATGAGATGAAGCAGTTACAAAAATCCAATAAGAACATCGAATTGATCTCAGGCTTCAAGGATGACGGCTCTAATCCTATTCAGCTGAATCCACCCTCTTTAAAGAACAGTTCTAATATATTCACCGGCAATGTTGCGCTGGAATTAAAGCATACCATTAAAGGAGTTGATATAAGATTTACTACGGATAGTACGGAACCCGACAGCATCACTTCTCCCATATTTAAAAACGAGACCATGCTGCACGATAATATCACTATTGTAAAAGCAAAAGCATATAAAGATGGCTGGTATGGTAGCGCTACAGCTCAATTCACATTGTACAAAACCAGCTTTAAGCCAGACAGCATGCGATTGGATTTTCCTATGAACCCTGTTCACCAGGCCAATGGCGCCAAAACTTTTTTCGACAGGCAGATGGGAACGTTTAATGCCAACAGTCCGGCATGGGCCAACAACTGGGGAGGATTTCGAAATTATGATATGCAACTGGTTTTAGAATTTAAAGCTCCCATACTTTTAAGTTCCGTTGGGTTGAACACCATGCTGGAACCTAAAACAGGCATTTATCCGGCTTCAGTGATTGAGGTCTGGGGTGGTGAAAATGCTGCTTCCATGAAATTGCTGAGCACACTTAAACCCCAGGTTCCGGAAAAGGATATGGATCATATTATTAAGGTTTTTGAAACGTCTTTCAAGCCAAAACAGGTTTCCTGTATCAAGATTGTAGCCAAGCCGTTGAACCTTCCTGACCCTAAGAACCCTAAGGGCAGGCAGATGTTGTTACTGGTTGATGAGGTATTTCTCAATTAATGTTTAGCAGCAATTTTATCTCACTTAAGACAGCTTTCTAAAACAAAGAAAGCTGTAACTGCACCGGCCTGTTATAGTTTTTTTTAACCATCACATCATCGGCCAGCTTATCATTAGAGATATGAAATACAGCGGTTTCCTCATACCTAGAGGCTACAATTATCCGCGTGCTGGGTGCATGCTGTGTAAACAGTTCTTCAACAAGTTTCGGACAGTTATTGTTTTTCGAAAGATGTGATAACAACAAATGGCTCATAAAAGCCGGCCTGTGCGCTAAAAAAAGTTGTAAAGCCTGCGAATTCGATAAGTGCCCTTTGCCACCCATGATGCGCTTTTTGAGGTAGTAAGGATAGGTGCCGTTGATCAACATTCCTTCATCATAATTAGCTTCCAAAAAAGCTGCATGGCATTGCTGGAAATTACGGATCACATGTTCGCAGGGAACCCCGATATCTGTAAAAATTCCTACTGTAACCGATGATGACTTTACAATAAAGCTATGCGGATCGCAGGCGTCATGAAATTTTGGAAAAGCCGTTATAGAAAGTGTGCCAATAGTAACAGGTTGGTAGGCGATAAATGATATGGCTAACCGTCGCTCCAGCATCATCCGGCCGCTTATCCGCGTTCCATCCGTAATATACACAGGAAGCTGGTATTTTTTGGCCAGTACCGCGACGCCTGCAATATGATCAGCATGTTCATGCGAAACAAAAATGGCTTTAACTTTTTCTAAGGACAATCCTAAGCGCTTCATTCGTTTTTCCGTTTCTTTACAGGAAATGCCCGCGTCAATAAGAATGGCTTCCTGTTCATTACCAATATAATAGCAGTTGCCATTACTTCCTGAATTTAATGAGCAGATGAATAAAGACATTTTAATGGTTGATGATTAATTATTAGTTGTTAATGGCTAGTGGTTAATCGCAAAACAGTAAACTTTTATAAAATTAGCCATTAACAATTAATCATTAACAATTAATCAGTTAATAATTAATCATTGGTCATTTCAATAAATGCAATATTTTCATTGCATGAACCCGATGCCGGAATATATTTTAAGGGCCGTAAATATTTCCAGGTCTTTTCCGGGTGTAAAAGCGCTGGACGGCGTTTATCTTGATATTGAAAAGGGAAAAGTACATGCATTGATGGGCGAAAATGGCGCCGGCAAATCTACCCTGATGAAGATATTTATGGGAATGTATACCGCTGATTCAGGCGAAATATTTTTTAAGGGTAAACAGGTAAGGTTTGCAAAAGTACAAGAAGCTATAAAAAATGGCTTTTCAATGATCCACCAGGAACTGTTCCCCTTTCCACATCTCACCGTTGCGGAAAATATTTTTATAGGAAATGAGCCCACCACTAAATTTCCCGGATGGATCAACAGGAAAAAATTGAATAAAGATGCGGAGCATCTGTTATCTTCTTTAGGTGTAACCATTCCGGTAAACAGGCGGATGAAAGACTGCAGCATTGCAGAAATGCAAATGGTTGAAATTGCAAAAGCCATTTCTAATAAGTCGGAAATAATTATCATGGATGAACCTACTTCTGCCATCTCGGGAAGGGAAGTAAATACCTTATTCAATATTATCAATGAGTTAAAGCAACGGGGCATCGCTATCATTTATATCTCTCACAAGATGGATGAGATTTTCCGGATTGCCGATACTATAACGGTTATGCGTGATGGAAAATATATTGGCACCCACGATGTGGCTGCAATAAACCACCAGCAATTAATATCAATGATAGTAGGCAGGGAGCTCCTTTCAGTGTTTGATAAGAAAGAACCTGCACCCGGCGAGGTTGTTTTATCAGTCTCAAAATTAGCCGGATCAAAATTTAAAGATATCAGTTTCGAATTAAGAAGGGGAGAGATACTGGGAATTGCCGGGTTAATGGGTGCAGGAAGAACGGAAATTGTAAATGCGCTATTTGGTTTGGGAAAAATATACGGTGGACAGATATTAATCAAAGGCAACAAAGTTTCAATCAGGTCGCCAAAGGATGCAATAAAACTGGGTATAGGAATGGTATGCGAAGACAGGAAACATGCCGGGCTGGTACTTTGCTCTTCTGTAAGGCATAATATTACTCTTGCATCTTTAAACAAATGCAGTAAGGGACCGTTCCTGGATATGAAAAAAGAATATAAAATTGTTGATGAACAGATTAAAAAGCTGGGTATCAGAACTCCTTCAAAAAACCAGTTGATAAATTTTTTAAGTGGCGGCAATCAGCAAAAAGCGGTTATTGCAAAGGTTCTATTGAATGATCCGGAAATTTTAATTCTGGATGAGCCAACAAGAGGTATTGATATAGGAGCCAAAACAGAAATTTATAAATTAATGTTCCGTCTTGCAGCAGAGGGAAAGGCCATCATCATGATATCTTCGGAGCTTACCGAAATACTTGGAATGAGTGACAGGATACTGGTCATTCACAACGGTGCGCTGAAGGCAGCACTTACACAGGCTGAGGCATCGCAGGAACTGATCATGAAATATGCAATGTCATAATAAAATATAAAGAATGGCTATATTTAAAGATAAGTCTGTAAAAGCGCCTGATCTGCATTTATCAGCTTATATAAGTTACCTGGTTAAGTACCGGATATTTATTGCCTTTGCCATTATATGTGTTATCTTATCCATTGCTACGCCCAATTTTTTTAGTGTGCAGAATATGATTATAGTACTGCGCCAGATCTCTATAAATGGTATTTTAGCTGTTGGAGTAACATTTGTAATTATAGCCGGAGGAATTGATCTTTCACTGGGTTCGGTTGTTGCTTTAACCGGTGTTGTAGCTGCCATCTTTGCCCACCCCGGCGAATACCCGCTTTTTGTTTCTCTTGGGTTGGCAATAGTATCGGGAATCCTGATAGGCGCCCTTAACGGGTTAACCATCACCAGAGGAAAAGTTGCTCCTTTTATTGTTACCCTTGGAATGATGACGATAGCCAGGGGGCTTGCATTAATACTAAGCAATGGCAGGCCGGTTTCAAATTTGTCAAAATCATTCAACTTTATTGGCGGTGGCGATATCTTCAATATTCCGGTACCAATAGTTATATTCGTAATCGTAATTGTGCTGGCATCTGTTACTTTAAAATATACAATAACGGGACGTTATATTTATGCTGTAGGCGGCA
>CAXSIE010000082.1:12331-13396 GCA_964237295.1 uncultured Flavihumibacter sp.
GAGCATGCTGCTACAGCATCGGGAATCAATGTAAACGCGGTAAAAATGTTTGCTTACATCATATGCAGCAGCCTGGCTGCATTAGCCGGTATTATCCTTTCGTCTAGGATAACCACCGGTCAGCCGAATGCAGGTGTGGCCTATGAACTGGATGCCATTGCCGCAGTTGTTATTGGCGGAACCAGTTTGTCGGGTGGTATTGGAAGTATCACCGGAACGGTGCTCGGCGCTTTAATAATCGGGGTGATCAATAACGGCCTTGATCTTTTGAACATTACCTCTTATTATCAGCAAATCATAAAAGGAATTATTATTGTAAGCGCCGTATTAATAGATCGAAAGAAAACAAAATAAAAACAGCGTTCATGAAATTGAAAACAACCCGGACAGGCATTTTTAAGAATTTCACCAATGCAAACATTTTAGCATTGAAGCTGGCAATGCTGGTAGCTATCCCTGGATTATTTTTTGGCTGCAACAGAGGTGGTAAAAAAGAAGCGGCAAAAAAAGGGACTATTACTATCGGCGTTTCCATGTTGAGCCTGCAGTCGGAATTTGTTGTGAATGTAAAAGATGCCATGGAAGCCAGGGCAAAAGAACTGCATGTTCAGTTGATCATAACAGACGCCCAACGTACTGCTGAAAAACAAGTGCAGCAGGTTGAAACATTCATCTCGCAAAAGGTAGATGCGATCATTTTAAATCCATGTGAAGTGGAAGCCAGTTCCCCTGCAGTGGACAAAGCAAGGGCGGCAGGCATACCGCTTATCAATGTGAATTCAGAAACAAAGTCGAAGCCTGATGCATTCGTAGGCTCCAATGATGAAACCTCGGGTGAAATGGCTATGGAATATATTGCCAAATCCATCAATCAAAAGGGAAATATTGTTATCATGGATGGGTATATGGGACAGGCAGCACAAATACACAGGGCCGCCGGAGCCTTAAAAGTCCAGGCCAAATATCCCGGTATTAAAGTACTGGCTGAGCAAACTGCCGAATGGGACAGGGCAAAAGGAATGACCCTGATGGAAAACTGGATACAATCTTATGGTGGAAAGATCA
>CAXSIE010000082.1:13406-14759 GCA_964237295.1 uncultured Flavihumibacter sp.
ACGCCGTTTTCGCTCATAACGATGAGATGGGGTTAGGGGCATTGCAGGCGCTGGAACAATCGAAACTAAAAGACAAGGTTGTGCTGGTAAGCATAGATGCCATTGCAGATGCGCTGCAGGCCGTAAAAGAAGGAAGGCTGAACGCTACCATTTACCAGGATGCCAAAGGACAGGGAAACGGCGCGGTGGAAACTGCTATTAAATTGGTAAAAAAAGAACCGCTTGCTAATAAGGAGGTGATGATACCTTTTCAGTTGGTAACCAAGGAAAATGTCAAGAATTTTTTGAAGGAGCAGTGATAAGTTAACCAGGGTGGATTCTATTAAGCTTAAGGGAAAACCTGTCAAAGCTGCTTCAGTAGTCTCTAAAGACCTTACAGAGGCTGTTTAAAACTACATAGTGGTGGGTTTATACAGTTTTCGAGAATAAACTGTTGTAATTCATTTTTTAAAGCATTACAAATCTTGCTATAAATTTCTTAATGGCCCTAATCATGTTCGCCAACCCTGAAGGGGTGACAGGTTTGTTTCATCCCGAATATATTCAAAAGCTTCTTTAAACCATGCGAATATTTGCTCTTTCGTAGTATTGTCCAGCAAAGTAAAATCAATGTCTTCTGAAAAGCGGTAGTCTTCGAAATATATTTTCTTTAAAACTTTTCCACCCTTAAATGTTATGATTTTTGAAAGCTGTTCATGTTGAGATATACCTTTTAATATCCATGACAGCATATAGTCCTTTTCTATTTGCTGGTCACGAACCCCGACTTCTCTTGCTTTTTGTTGTATTTCTTTCGGTTTAATCATGTATAAATGGCTGATTTAATAGTTTCCGTTTCCAGATTTTGATGGATTCCCCACCTGCTAACCATTTTTCCTCCTTTAGGTAATTCAGTATCTAATAAAATATAGGAAGCAGTTCTTTCTTCCAATAATTTCTCTATGATCGGGTTATTAATACCCAGTAGCTCTAAGAGAAAACCAAGCCTTTTAATGACTGCCTGTGACTTGAACTTCGTTGCATATTCCAGTAACCTGTCAAATTTAATTTGACTTGCAGACATGCTGATTGCCCTTGCAATCTCCACGATACCGCCCGCATAATCAGGCTTAAATAAACAGTCAATAATCGTTTTTTCAAGATCTGAGCATGTTACTTTATGAAAGTTATCAATCCAAACTTTTTTTACGCCAAAGAAGTGATGGGTGTTATGGTATATAAATTGAAAGGGAATGTTTTTTATTTAATTATGGAAGGCCGGAGCTGTTTAGAAACAACAATCTGTTCTTTCAATGATGGCTGTGTAATAAGATTGTGAATTTGCAAAGCGGAATAATAACCAATATAGTATTC
>CAXSIE010000083.1:0-1202 GCA_964237295.1 uncultured Flavihumibacter sp.
TTTGTTTACTGTTGAATCGAACTATCAATCTGCAAATATGATTGGGATAAAAATAGCATAATTATCAGTTGAAAGCGTATAATTCAAAGTTTTAAGTTGTCAGACGGATTGCGGGTCAGATAATCGCCATGAACTGATTACGGTGCTGGTTAAAATAAAGGATAGAATATTTCGCAATTATTATTTACATTAGCTTGTTTTGATGATTTTTATCAATCTTACTGTTGAATAATTTAAACAATTGTATAATATAATATCGATGAAAAGAAAATTGATTTTGATATTTTCTGTAATAGCTGCCACAGGAGTAATAAGTTTTATCAAGGCAGACACTATAAAAACAGGAATGATCTCACAAACCGTTAATGGCACAAAAAAGGTTTTGTATTCAGATAGTCTTAGTTTGCCTGCTCATTTTACATCAAAGGTGGTGG
Source organism: uncultured Flavihumibacter sp. (assembly GCA_964237295.1). GTDB lineage: Bacteria > Bacteroidota > Bacteroidia > Chitinophagales > Chitinophagaceae > JADCRZ01. The sequence continues at coordinate 435 of CAXSIE010000083.1, forward strand.
CAACCAACGCGGGTAATTTAAGACATTTAAGCGTTAGCAAAAAAGGAGATATCTATGTAAAACTTTCCAAGCTGAAAGATGGCAAGGGTATTTACCGGCTGCACGATTCAAACGGAGATGGCATAATGGATGAGCAGGTTGGTTTTGGAGATTATACCGGTACCGGTATTGTTATAAAAAATGGTTATCTGTACGCATCTTCCAATACGGGCGTTTACAGGTACCAATTAAATGATAAGGAAGAAGTTATTTATCCTGACCGTCCGGAAAAAATCGTTTACGGACTCATTGCCAATGGCCGGGATGAGGCTAAAGCCATAGCCCTGGATAATAAATCAAATCTTTATGTAAGCATCTGTTCTTATAATGATGCCTGCCGTACATCCAATTCCGGTAAAGGTATGACGCCCTGTACTTTGCTTGATTCAGTAGGAGGTGTATGGCTGTTTAAGAATGATAAGCTTAACCAGACCTATAGCGACGGGATGCGTTATTCCACCGGGTTAAAAAGTGCCGTTGGGATGGACTGGAACAGCCTTACCAATTCTTTGTTTGTTACCGTTCATGGAAGAGGGCCGTTTCATGATTTTTATCCCCAGTATTATACCCCCGCTCAAAGTGCGGATTTACCTGCTGAAACAATATATGAACTGCATAAAGGTTCCGATGCCGGCTGGCCTTACGTTTATTATGATCCGTTTCAAAACAAAAAGATACTGGCTCCTGAATATGGCGGAGACGGTAAGCAAACCGGTGGTAAAAATGCAA
>CAXSIE010000083.1:1212-12180 GCA_964237295.1 uncultured Flavihumibacter sp.
TAGCATTTCCTGCACATCTGGCCCCTAACGATCTTTTGTTTTATAAAGGATCCATGTTTCCGGAGAAATACAGGCATGGCGCTTTTATTGCTTTTCACGGTCAGTCTTCAACTTTGCATAAAGGTTACATGGTGGCGTTTGTTCCTTTTAAGAACAATAAACCTTCCGGTAAATGGGAAATTTTTGCAGATGGTTTTGCCGGGTTTGATCTTAGCCATCCAACCGGCCCGATCCAACACCGTCCATGCGGTTTAGCGCAGGGGCCTGATGGCGCTCTATATATAACCGATGACCTGGGAGGAAATGTTTATAAAATAACATATAAGGGTTAATTATTAATAGTTAATGATTAATGATTAACGGGTAGTTGCTGATGGTGTTTATGCAAAGAGGATTTTGAAGTTGAAGCAACAGAATCATGCAACGATTCATTAACGTTAACATTTAATAATTATCCCAAGCAACAGAATGCTGCAACCATCCGTTAACCATTAATAATTCATCATTAATCATTATCTCGTGGAAAGCAAGCAATATCCATATTTTATAAAAGCTACTGTAAGTCTTTTTGGAATCATGCTTTTTATTTTTTGCTTGTATACCCTGCGTGACGAACTTGTTCCGCTGGTATTTGCCGGTATTTTTGCGATCCTTTTAAATCCATTGTTTGTTCGCCTGCAGCGGTATAAAATTCCCCGGGTAGTTGCTATCCTTATAACATTACTGGTTGCATTAATGCTGGTAAGTGCTGTTATGTATTTTCTTTCTTCACAGATTGCCCGGTTCGGTGAAGCTTTGCCGGAATTAAAGAAGAAATTGACGTCAATGATAACTGATGGCGAACATTTGTTGCACGACAAGTTTGGAATCGCTGTGGAGAAACAGGCGGAAATGCTTAACCAGGCCATAGAAAAAAGTAAGGGCATGATGGGACAAACAGTAACAACGGTATTAGGCACCGTTGGTGTTACACTTTTACTGCCCATATATATTTTTCTGTTCCTGTTTTACAAACCACTTATCCTTAATTTTTTGTTTGAAGTTTTTGCGGAAGAAAATTCAAAACAGGTGGCTGATATTCTTAACCAAACCAAATCATCTATTCAAAGCTATATGATCGGGTTGTTGCTGGAAGCACTGGTAGTAGCGGTCTTAAACTCGGTGGCCCTGCTTATCCTGGGCGTAAAGTATGCTGTTTTATTTGGTGTTTTAGGGGCACTTTTAAATATGCTGCCCTACCTGGGCGGACTTATTGCCATCACATTACCAGTGCTGATGTCACTTGCAACAGGCGAAGGTTATACAACACCATTATTAATTATAGCCGCTTACACGGTGATCCAGTTCATAGATAATAATATCCTGGTTCCCCGCATTGTTTCATCTAAAGTAAAGATCAATGCACTGATATCAATAGTGATTGTACTGCTGGGTAATGCGCTCTGGGGCATTTCAGGAATGTTCTTATCCATACCCTTTGTTGCAATAGTGAAAATTATATTCGACAGGATTGAACACCTTCAGCCATGGGGTAAATTACTGGGTGATGAAGTGCCTACGCAGCACAAAGGAGAAATATGGAATAAATTTAAAAAGAAGCGGTCGGTAGCGGAAAAGATAACGGATAAGACGTAGTAGATGGCAAACCTTTTAAAAGATCACTTCATAATGTGCCTTCTGCTGATTGCCGAGCGCTGATAGCAATCACTATAACATCTTATGCCTTGCACTTCAGCGTGATTTTATGAGATTTCGCACCTGGCTGCTGCAGGTGTAAGGTTCCCGGTTGCTTCATCAGCCCGCTCTGTTTCAATGGTAGTGTGGTGGATATTAAGGTGCATCAGCTCATGCCTTAAATCTTTTTTAATCTGTTGTTCCTGTTCCATCGTTACCGAATTGAGTAAGGCAACCTGGGCTGTTAAAGCATTCTGGGAAGTGCTGATCGCCCATACATGTATATGTTTGATTTCTTTTATACCCGGAACAGACTGAGCCAGTTTCTTTATTGAATCAAGGTCAATTCCTTCCGGTACGCCATCCAGCGAAAGCCGCAGGCTGTACGTTAAAAGACTCCATGTATTGATTACAATAAATACTGCTACACCTATGCTGAGCAAGCTGTCTATACGATACCAGTTGGTGAAATATATAATGATGCCACCTATCACCAGCGCTAATGAAACCAGTGCATCTGAAATAAGGTGCAGGTAAGCACTTTTTATATTGATGTCTTTTTCTTTCTCCCTGAAAAATAAAAGGGCTGTGCCGGTATTAATCAAGATACCGATGAAGGAAACAATCGCTATCATTTTACCAGGTAAAGGTTCCGGATGAAACAGCCGCTGTACTGCTTCATACCCTATCAAAGCAATAGATATCAATAGTACTACTGCATTGAACAGTGCGGCAAGAATGGTGGTTTTACGGTAACCATAAGTGTATCTTTCATTCGATTTAACTTTCAGCATTCTAAATGCAAATAATGATAGGGCAAGGCTGGCAACATCCGCAAGATTATGGCCTGCATCAGAAAGTAATGACAGCGAGTGAACTTTTAAACCGGTAAAAGCTTCTATAATCACAAATAAAAAATTAAGGCTGATGCCTACGATAAAAGCAGTGTTAACCTGATCCGCACTCACCGTATGCTGGTGCGAATGACCATGGTCATGTGAGTGAGCATGTATGTGAGAATGGTTTTCTGACATTAATTTAAGTGATTAAGTTAGCCCACCCGGTGTATCCGGTATTGGCCGTTCCAACAATTTTTCAACCTTCGTGCTAACCGGCGTTTTCCCTCGCGGTTAAGTAAAACATTTGCAAATTTAACACTTCAATTCAATACGTAACTTCATACTTAAAGGAGAACTATATCACGTATTATCCCTGATAGTTGATAACTATCCTTTTAACTTTTCATCAATATCCACTACACGTCCGATTATAATCAGGGCAGGGTGTGAGATATGTTGCTGTTCGGCCATTAAGGGCAAATCCTTAATAAACCCTTTGGCAAATTTTTTATGGGGAAGGGTGGCATGCTGTATGATTATAGCCGGCATCTCTCCCAAACTCTCTTCACAATATGTGGCTGCAATAATGTTTAATTTTTTCATCCCCATATAAATTACAACGGTAGCATTGCTTTTGATCGCAAGCCTTAGATCATTTGTTAGAGATCCGTCTTTCTTGGTTCCGGTCATTACCCAGAAACCTTCGCTGATATTACGATGGGTAAGCGGAATGTCATCCAGCCCGGCAGTTTGCATGGTAGAGATACCGGGAATATAGGAAGTTACGATACCTTGTGCTCTTGCAAAAAGTATTTCTTCAAACCCCCTTCCGAAAATAAAGGGATCTCCGCCTTTTAACCTGACAACTTTTCCTTTGGTGAATGCTTTTTCTTTTATCAGTTCATGTATTGTTTCCTGGGGTGTATAACTGCCATAGGGTAGTTTGCCTACATATTGTTTTTCACAATCCTCGCGCGTGAATTGTAACAATTCTTTGTTGGCCAGGTTGTCATATAATACCACATCTGCTTCCTGCAAAGCTTTATAAGCCTTGAGCGTCAACAACTCCGGATCTCCGGGGCCGGCGCCCACAACGATCAGTTCAGGTTTAATAATTTTATCGGGGAGCATGAAGTACGTCACAATTAAATGTGCCTAAAATTTTGAGCAGCGAAGTTACACAAGAATATTTTTAATGACCTTACAGATCAGGTTGCGTAGCTCTTGCACATAAACCGGTAAGGTTTTAAAAACCTTGCAGTTAATATGATCTGAATACAATTACTTTACTACTTTCAACAAGAATAAATTAAACTTCTGGAGCCATGCGCGATATCACACATAAACAAATCACTTTACGAACCGCAACAGCTATAGGTATTATTTTTTGCTCACCGGAAACCGTGGAACTTATACGGAACGACCGGTTGCCAAAAGGCAATCTTTTTGATGTGGCAAGAGCGGCAGGATTTCTGGGCGCCAAAGCCACTCCGCAACTATTACCACATTGCCACCCTGTAACGATTGATGGGATGGACATGCAATTTGAATTTCTTGAAAAGGAACGGCATCATGATTTTTTTTCAGCAGATATCCTATCTAAAACAGGCATTGTGATAAAGGGTGAAGCAAGGTCAATCGGCCGTACCGGCATTGAAATGGAAATGCTTACGGGTGTTTCCATAGCGGCACTGGAAATATATGATATGCTTAAGCCTGTAGATACGCAACTTGAAATAGGCAGTATAAAGCTGCTTCAAAAAAGAGGTGGAAAAAGCGATCGCGAGCGTTTTTTTTCTTCGCCGCCGGTTTGCGCAGTACTTGTTTGTTCCGATACTACAGCCGCCGGCACCCGCCAGGACGAAAGCGGTAAATTAATACAGGAAATGCTGGAAGCGCTAAAAGCGCAGGTGGCACATTTTGAAATAGTTCCTGATAATAAAGAAGCTATTCAGCAGCAAATTCTTAACTGGGTTGCGGAGGATGTTCACTTTATTTTTACAACCGGAGGTACAGGATTCGGGCCAAGAGACCTTACGGTTGCTGCAGTAAATGACATCCTGGAACGTGATGCTCCGGGTATTACCGAAGCAATGCGTTCTTACGGACAAATGCGTACACCCTTAGCCATGATGAGCCGGGCTGTTGCCGGATCCATAAAGCAAACCATGATCGTTACCTTGCCAGGTAGTACCGGTGGATGCAGGGAATCACTGGAGGCCATAATTCCGGCTGTATTCCATGCAAGGAAAATGATGAAAGGAGGAGGGCATGAAGATAAAGACTAATAGTTAATGGCAACGGTTAGTGATGGTATTAATAGTAGTATTGTAGTTTAATAGCTCAAGCTACCTACTCCATAGTTCAACTACATGATCACATTCAAAGAAGCACAGGAAATAATAACTGGATTGTCCCGATCCTTTGGAACTGAAATGGTTGCCCTTAAAAATGCACTGGGAAGAACACTGGCTGAACCTGTTCTGGCCGACAGGGATTACCCGCCTTTCAACCGTGCTACGATGGATGGTTACGCTTTGCAATTTAATGACATTGAAAAGGGCATCGTTGAATTTGAAATTATAGAAACAATTTTTGCCGGGCAGCTCTCTGCAGTTGAATCAACCAGCGGACAGTGTTATAAAATCATGACGGGTGCAGGCGTTCCCGCAAGTGCGGATATGATCATACAAAGGGAAAATGTTCTTGATAATGGGGACTCTATAAAAATTCAACCTGGTAATTATAAGCCGTTCCATCAAATTTCTAAAAAAGGAGAAGATGTAAAAGCGGGTGCGTGTGTTGTTAATCCGCCCGTGAAGTGTACACCTTCCGTTATAAGTGCACTGGCTGCACTGGGAAAGGCGACTGTTAAGGTTGAAAAACTTCCCAGGGTGGCGGTGTTTACAACAGGAAATGAGATTGTTGCAGTTGGCGAACCCGTTGCTCCCGGTCAGATACGTAATAGTAACCAGTACCTGTTCCGGGCGCTTTTACAAAATTGGCAGATTGAGCCATTCTTATGTGAGCATGTAAAAGATGATAAAAAAGCATTGTATGAGATGTTATCTGAAGGCATAACTGGCGATCTTGTTATCATCAGCGGGGGAGTATCTGCGGGTGATGCGGATTATGTTCCTGAAATTTTGGAATCGCTGGGTGTTAAAAAACTTTTTCATAAAGTCGCTATCAAACCTGGCAAGCCTTTCTGGTGCGGCCATACGCCCGATGGTTCTATGGTTTTTGCCTTGCCCGGCAATCCTTTTTCAGGCCTGGTTACGTTTATGTTGTTTGTGGAAACTTATCTGTCGCATTGTTTTGGTTTTACCGGCCATGGCCCGGTTATGCTGCCGTTAAAGGGTGAGCGTATAAAAAAGTCGAATCTGGATGAATTTTTTCCTGTATCAATCTTTTATAAACCATTAAGTATTATGCCTCTTTCATTTAACAGCTCCGGCGATATTCTTGCAGCCCTGCATGCTGATGGTATTGCCCATCATCCTAATGGTATGGATATTATATCTTCAGGAACTCCTGTTGAGGTGAGGTTGTTTAGAAATAGTTAGCGTCATGTCAACTATAACCTGATGCGGAAACTAACATAATCATATTCAACACTTATATTAAAAGAAATTAAATACTCTCATCTTTGTACTCATGTTTAATCTAATTGCTACTTTTAATGAATTGCCTGGTTATCTGAATATATTATATCCGTAAATATTATAAAATAGTTCTCTTAAGGAATTTATGGTTCGCAAAATTCATACAATAAAAATTAATTTGCCAGGCGGCATTGTAGAAACGGAAACATTACAGATTATTCTTACCGCTGCTGAAAAAGCCAGGATCGAAGAAGTGAGGTTTGGTACGCGGCAACAAATGTACCTGCTGATACAAGAAAACTTTCTGGAAGCTTTCAACACAGAAATGCATCTTAACAAGCTTGCGTTTGAAGAAAATGAGGAACGCTATCCTAATATCATGAGTTCCTATGTAACGCAGGGAATATTTCAGCATACAAACTGGTTAACCGGTAAAGCATATAAAAATATCCTGGATTCGTTTGATTACAAGCCCACATTAAAAATAAACATTGTAGACAGCGAGCAAAGCCTGGTACCTTTTTTTACAGGAAACATCAACTTTATAAGCTCCGAACAGCCTGATTACTGGTATTTGCATGTAAGGTTCCCTAAAACAACCATCATCTATAGTTGGAAAGTGCTGGTTGCTTCCAATGAGATTTCTGCAATGGCAAGAATGATTGAAGACCATATCATTCAAAACAAACAACTCTTCTACAGTCAGCCCCATATTGATGGTAATTTATTGTATGATAAAATTTATGAGCAGCACAACCTGCCTCATAAACCGGTTGAGCAGGAACTGGAAAGCAAAGAATTCAGGCTTCCCTACTATGAAGGTTTCAACCAGTATGGCACTAAATTATGGCTGGGAATTTATAGAAGAGATGAATCCTATTCTTTATCATTTCTCAGCGATCTATGTAAAATATGCATGCAAACCAAGGTTAATTATCTATACACTACGCCATGGAAGTCTGTAATATTTAAAGACATACAGGTTAAAAGCCGGAAGCTGTGGGAGAACGTTTTAGGTAAATACAGGATCAATGTGCGGCATGCATCCAATGAGCTGAACTGGCAGGTGGCTGATCTTTCCGAAGAAGGGCTGAATCTTAAAAGATACCTGATCCGCCAGTTCGATAAAGAAGATGTACGGACTTTCGGGTTGTGTTTTGCAGTGGAAGTTCATGAAAAGATAGGGCTCTTCGGCTCGGTTATTATTTATAAGCATCTCAATAATTCACCCAACCAGCGAAGGTCGCTTGACCGTTATGACATCCTCTATACAGATAAGTTTGATCCCAATTCAAAAGATTATATTATATACCGCAAAGACCTGCTGAAGGAGCACCTCGAAACATACCTGGTTTCATTATGTAAATATTATTATGAAGAGCAAATAAACCAGGCATTTGAAAACCAGAAGCCAGCGCTTCAGTAAGAAAATCAGGTACAATTTCAATTTTTAAGTTAGTCCAATAAGATTGCTATATACCAGCATAGGTTAAACCCTGTGTTTATACTTCACAGGTTAAACCTGTAATTAAAGCAATCGATTACTGTAATAATTTCTGTGAAACTTATACTAACGATTTACAAATTTATTACAATGCCATGATCGCATTCCAAAATTTCAGTAAGCGTTTTAAAGGAAATAATGAAGATGTTTTGAACATCCAGGATTTGTTATTAGAAAACAAAATATACTGGTTGAAAGGGAAAAATGGAATTGGAAAAACTTCACTTTTGAAATCAATGGCTGGTATTATTCCTTTCAAAGGCCGGGTTTCAGTGAATGGCCTGAACATACAGGAGAACAGGATCGCATACAGGCTCCACGTTAACTATGGTGAGGCAGAGCCATTGTATCCGGAATTCCTGAAAGGGAATGATTTGATTGATCTGTATGCTTATACTAAAAAAGGAACTACAAACCAGGTAAACTTACTCATAAAAAAATTTGAAGTGCCGGCTTATATAAATAACAAGACAGGTTCTTACTCAAGTGGCATGACAAAAAAACTTTCCTTGTTGCTGGCTTTTATTGGAAGTCCGAAACTGATTTTACTTGATGAACCGTTTATAACACTTGACCCGTACGCTTTAAGCGTTGCTGAAGAACTGATCGCCGAATACCATAACAATGGAACAGCATTTATAATTGCTTCCCATCAGCAATTTTCAATCATGCATTCCATTCAACCGGTTTCTATTGCTTTAACCAATAAAACGATTTCAGTATTACCATGACCAGTATCCTGAGATTGTTTTTTAAAACTTTAATTATACCGTATTATATTTTAAATGCCGGTTTTTTCCTGTTATCCTTTATCCTGATCTTTGGTATCGTACATCCTCCTCAACTAATTTTTATACACCTATCGCTGATCCAAGGAATTATACACTCCGCTGCTTTTACCTGGGTAGTACTGTTATTATGGATGGTGTACAACCTGAAATGCATCCTTTTCTGTGTCAGGATTATTAAAAGGGAAGAAGATACCATCTTTTTTAATCTTCAGGTTATACCTGCAGCAAGGCAGTGGATCTTACTATTCATTTGTCATTGCATTCTTTATTTACCTGTTATAATATATTCCTGTTTTGTTGTGTATATAGCCCTTCAGGAAGGATTTTTGTTTTACAGTGCAGGGTTGATTTTGTTCCAGTTGCTGATGTGCATATCGGCGGTTTATATCTATTATTTCAATATAAATTTTACCTGGATGCGTAGCTTGTCTGATGCGTCCTTTCTTCCCGCCGTTACGTTATTCCATGGCCAATTAAGAATGCCATTATTTCTTTTATACTATACCTTTCATTCAAAAAAAATAATATTCTTTGTAATTAAGCTTGCAGGTCTTTTTTTATTAAACGTTATACTTGGTACAGAGAAAAATTATTTTGATTTGCGTGATTTTGTTGTTGTTTTTTTTACGATAGTGTTATTTCATGCGCTGTTGGTTTATTATTATGTAGAATTGATGGAGAAGCTGATGAGCATTACCCGTAATCTGCCGGTTAGGAGAGCATATCGATTTTTACTGTTTCTGATTACGTATGTATTGATGCTACTTCCTGAGTTGTTTTTTATATTGATTAATGGTTCACACTTAGTAACGTTATATCAAACTGCAGTTTTTTATATTATGGCTGTAGCACAACTATTACTATTCACCTCAATATTATATGTAAAAAGCATGAGAATGAAGCCTTACCTGCAGATCATCTTTTGTATATATTTCGCGTCTTCTATCCTGATGTTATCAGGTTACTATGAAGTTATAGGTGGTGCTAACCTGGTGCTGGCGTTTGTTCTTTTTTACAAAAGTTTTTACCGTTATGAAGCAGCGCTATAATATAACAGTCTGGATTGTGATTGAGTGTTATGAAATCAGTCAAAATAAAAAAGGACCTGGCTTGCCAGATCCTTTAGAAATTTTTGCAAAAATAGATCAGTCTTATCCGATCAATTTCACGTTTACGGCATTCATGCCTTTTTGACCATTTTGCAGATCAAATTCAACGCGATCATTTTCTTTGATTTCGTCAATTAGTCCACTAACATGTACAAATGTTTCTTTGTTAGAATCATCATGTCTAATAAAACCGAATCCTTTTTCAGTGTTGAAAAACTTAACGGTACCTTGTGTTTTGTCCATCATTGTATAAATTGGTAATAAATAATTTTCAAAGGTAGTACTTAATTAATTAATCCGATCAATTGCTTTTGTGTGGAGCTTCTGAGGTTGCAACTGTTGCTCATAGTATCAGATAGTTAACTTGTTATACTTAGATAATAATTCAATATAGATACCGTTAAAAAACAAATCTCTCTCAAAACAGGGAAGTATAATTTAAAAATCTGTAAATTGTCGGCTGAGCACTTAACTTGTTTTACAAATAAGTTATGATCATAATGGTGCAAGTGTTAAAATAATCCTAATGAAAGATAGTAACAAAAAAACCAACCTGGATGATATTAAAATCAATCTCAAACAGGATCATGAAGTTCAGTATTGGACCAAAAAATGGGGCATCACTTCTTTACAATTAGAAACCGCAATCAAAGCTGCCGGTAGTAACATCGTTAAACATGTGGAAGAATACCTGCGGCAAAACGGAAAGCTGTAATAACTGCTGACTAAGATATTGATTGATAAAAAAATTTGTAATGAAACTACTTCCATATATCCTTAAAGGATCAATTTGCCTGTACTTCAGTTTTTTTTTCCTGCTTATTGCAGGTAAAAGTTTTTGCCAGAGCGCCATGCTACCTGTTTACGATACTACTTACTATCAAAGTTTTCAGGAGCAAGTAATAGGCAGAATTTTTCTTTCTCAAAAGTATACCGGTTCTGAACTTAAAAAGGGTAATGATGCTCCACGGCTTCGATACCGGCCTAACACCAATTTAAATCTGGGAATAGGTGCCACTTACAGAAACCTCACCATAAATTTAGCCTATGGCTTTGGTTTTCTCAATCATGATGAGGAAAAAGGTAAAACAAAAAAGTTAGATCTTCAAGCGAGGTTGTACCAAAGAAAATGGGCTATTGATGTTTACGGGCAATTTTATAAAGATTATTATGAATATCCCAAAGGAAGAGGTAATGCTGATAATAATAATTATTACATAAGGCCAGATCTTAAAGTTACTCTGGTAGGTTTTTCTGCTTACAACATAATTAATTACAAGAGGTTTACGTTACATCCTGCCTTTATTCAGGATGAAGTGCAAAAAAAGTCGGCAGGATCTATTTTAGCAGGAGCACAAGTTTATTATGGAAGAGTAAAAGGAGATAGCGCGCTTGTTCCATCTCAACTTGCTTTATTTTATGACAGGAGGTCTATTTCAAAAGCCA
>CAXSIE010000083.1:12190-14610 GCA_964237295.1 uncultured Flavihumibacter sp.
CCGGGTGTTGGTTATGCTTATACTCAGGTGCTTCCTGCTCATTTTTATTTCACAGGTACTTTCACGCTGAATGTTAATCTCGGATTTGTTAGAGAAATAGGCCTGACACAAAATTCCAACCATGTAAGTGTCAATGCAAATATGCTTTACAGGCTGGGGGGCGGATACAATAACGGGAACTGGAACATTAATGCTTTTTGGGTTAATTCAAGGTTGGCTGCAAAAGGCGCTCTGTCAGGCAACAGTTACCTGATAAATGCCGGTAATTACCGGCTTATTTTTTCAAAAAGATTACAACCCGGCCCAAAGCTTAAAAAGATGTTAAAACCGTTGGACAGGGTATTGCCTGTGAATTAGATTTATGAGGTATTAGTACTTATAACTCATATCGCTAATTAATAGTTTCTTTAAACAACCGTAACGTTCTTTCCCAGGCAAGTTTGGCTGCAGCTTCGTTATACCGGGTAGGAGCCGTATCATTGTGAAATGCATGGTTAGCGCCTTCATAAACATACAGTTCATATTTGGTTCCGGCAGCTTTAAGTGCCGCTTCATAAGCGGGTATACCGGCGTTAATGCGCTCATCCAAACTTCCATAATGAAGTTGAACCGCTGCTTTAATTTTAGGAACATCGGCTGCATCAGGCTGGCTGCCATAAAATGCTACAGCGGCATTGAGCAAAGGCGCATTCACTGCAAGCTGGTTGGCCAGTGCACCTCCCCAGCAAAAACCTACGCAACCTGTTTTGCCATTACTTTCCGGTCTTGATTTCAGGTAATCTAAACCCTTTAGGAAATTGTTTAGATTTTTTTGCGCATTCAGTTTTCCAAAGAGGTCCCGTGCGCTGTCTTCGTTTGAAGGGGTTCCGCCGAAAGGTGATAACGCATCCGGTGCAAGGGCCAGGTATCCTGCTTTGGCAACCCTACGGGTTACATCCCTGATATGAGGATTCAATCCACGGTTTTCATGAATAACAATAACAGCTCCATATTTAGCAGCCTTTTTAGGACGGGCATAATAGGCTTTCATATCAGTTTCATCACCTTCATAAGTAATGTCTTCGGTTATAAGATTATCATCCTGTTCCGGAATGGTTGTGGCATTTGTATAATTAAGCTCTAATAAAGGAAGAACCGACATAGCAGCCGCCATGCTACCGGTGACTGTTGCAAGACGCTTTATAAATTCCTGCCTGGGTAACGGCTTATGTGTGTATTCATCAAACAAATTAATAATACGCTGATCCATACAAATAAGTTTTGGTGATAATCTGATTAAAGATACGAAGAACAGTTATTGAATTCAGAAGCATTTGCCACGAAGCACTTGCAGCATATAGGTAACAGCGATCAGTGCTAAGGATCGTTTTATACGTGCTATGTTTCACCCTGCCTCCCTGACTCCGTGGTTAAGACGCAAAGGCACGAAATAAACAAAGCAAATAATTACATAAAATTTATGAAAACAAACCAGGATCAATGCCTGGTGTTACTGACAAAATATATCAATAAACAAAGCAGTATGGAAATTATCAGTACTGTAAGAGGAAGGTATAACGCCCAATAATGTGAAAACTTTTTATCTTTTAAATGTTTGTTTATACTTTCAGTTGTTTTAATATCATTGCCTGCAATCAGGAGTAAAATTCCGCAGATTTCTTTAATAAATTTGAAAGGTAGCGGCTGAGTTGCTTTAAGCAGCTCGGTTATAATAAACTCATTGGTTGATCTGTCATTATCTTTGATCAATACATTCAGGTTGGCTTCTGATAGCAATTGAAGGATATAATTATTAAGGGCCAGCCTGTTGATATGAAAGCTGTCCAGTGTGGATATGTAATAGTTTAGCGATTTACATTTATGAAGGATGTTATAAGATGTTACTGGCGGATTGTGGTGTGGTTTGCCGGTACTATAGCGGTACCAACGTTGTTGGTTATACGCTGATCGCCTCCCCTGGTGAGACAGTACTTCGTACGCTTCCTGTACTTCCTTAAAATGATTTTCGGCCATTGAATTTCCTTCGTTCCTGTCAGGATGAAACTTCATTGCCAATTGCCTGTATGCTTTCTTTATTTCCTGGTCGTTCGCAGTATAAGGTATTTTCAGTATTTTGTAATAGTCTTTATCCATTAATAGTTCCGGCTATCTGCTATCATAATTAATGAGGTATAAAATTATAGGAAGCAGGTAAGTTAAAAAAACAAATTTTGCAAAGTGATGTTGATTCGTTCCTCTTTATAAATGGATATGCTTCTTGAACCGGTTTGAATAATTATTGGGATTACCGGTTTTGCTGATGGCGGCTTCTGAAAAAAGTTGGCTATATTCTATTCCTGATTACATTTTGTATACTGTTACCCGTATAAAGCCTTTAGCTCCCTGCATACCTTATACCGATGCCGATTTGTTTACCCGGA
>CAXSIE010000084.1:0-6324 GCA_964237295.1 uncultured Flavihumibacter sp.
AACACACCAGTACTTTAGAAGATACCGGCTTCCGGTAATGCATACTGAAACCAATATAACAGAGCCTTTCTCTGTTCATTGGCTGAAGAAACAATGGGCTAACGTATACCGGTTGAAACAAGACGGTGTTCCTATCATCGGCTTTACCTGGTACAGCCTTATTGACCAGGTAGATTGGGACAGTGCTTTGCGAAACGATGCCGGCATTGTTAACTCTCTCGGACTTTATGATATCAACAGAAGGTTAAGGCCTGTAGGCCATGAATTTAAGCACCTTATTTCACAATGGAAAGATGTTATTGCAAATGAAAGCTATGAGGTGCATGTGTTTTGAACAGCGCAGCTTCAGCATAAAGATATAATGGGTACTATTCTTTTAAGAATGAGATCACTGTTCCAATTCAAGTCTTTTGAACAATTTCCAAAGCCAGCGTCTGTGTTATATGTTTAAGAACTTCCGGTATCAAAAAGTTCAGGATTCAACCCTAGAAAAAAATATCTCTTCAGCACCCAAATCAATACCCGGATGCCGATGCTGAAATTGCCTGATCTTAACAAGATATGATTCCATAAATCTGCGATGTGCCTCCGTATCAGGTTGAAACGGTTTATGCCTGAAAGCTTTTACAATATCTTTTATTTCTTCTATTACTAAAATATCTTCTTTGTTTATAAAGCATGCAACAAATTTTTCAAACACAAATTCTGTTGCAGCGTAATTAGGATGTACCAGGTCGATATCATAAAACCTGTAATCACGCAGTACATCAATCACCAGTTCGTAAGCAGGAAAATAATACAGCCTTTCTGATTCGGCAACTAATTGATGAACTGCTTCTATCAGTCTTGCCTTACTCCTGTTATTTTCAACAACACCGTCACGTATATGCCTTACCGGACTTATAGTAAAAATTATTTTTAAAGAAGGATTGAATTGAAATAATTCTGATAAGCAATTATTGAATGTTTGCCTCATTTCATCAATACCTGTTAAATGCTTGCGAAACCATTTAGACGGAGCCCGGTGACAATTAGCAACCGGTTCATCACTGTCTTTTAAATGATAAGAAAATGAAGATCCCAATGTAATGATAAGCCAGTCTGCTTTTTGCAAAAAAGCATGCGCTGTTTGCTGTGATTGGTTGATGTTTTGCAAAACCTGGTCCTGGTTCAGCCCTGAAAAAACAGAATGATGCTGCCAGCTCTGCCATAATTCATTCAATTGAATAAGATCTTCTTTATTAAATTTTTTACAATGAATATAAGAAACCAGATTTTTACAAACACTCAGCGGATCAAATAAGATACCATTAGGATTTTGAAGCACGGAAAATTTTAATTGAGCCAGCCTTCCGCCGATATGTTCCGTAAAACAGGAACCTATTACAAAGATGTTATCTTTATAAGAGAGTTTCTGTTCCGGAGATCCGATATCAATGTTTAACATGAAATCCATATCGATAACCTTACCTGATGTTTTATAATTGAAAAATATCCTCTGCCAGCGCTATGCAATCTTCCAATGCTTTATAGTTAAAGGATTGCTGCATTTGCAATTCCTGAAAGTAACTGATCATCCATTCGGTATTCATATTCCCTACCAGAACATCATCGGCCATCGGGCATCCGCCGATACCTTTAATGGCGCCATCAAAC
Organism: uncultured Flavihumibacter sp.; assembly: GCA_964237295.1. Classification (GTDB taxonomy): domain Bacteria; phylum Bacteroidota; class Bacteroidia; order Chitinophagales; family Chitinophagaceae; genus JADCRZ01. Next base: position 1,657 of record CAXSIE010000084.1, read on the forward strand.
CTGGTACAACCCGCATCCAGTGCAGCTTTTACTTTTTCTTTCCAATTGAAGGCCGTTGAATGCAAATGAACTCCTATTACTGTTGCCGGAAGCAGATCGATTATATGCCTGGTGATGCTGTAAATACTGTTTTTATCAGCCAATCCTACCGTATCGGCAAGAGAAATTATTTTAATATCCATAGCCGCTATTTTCTTTACCCAATTAAATACTATTTCTTCTGAGTAGTCATCACCATATGGATTACCGAATGCCATAGAGATGTATATCACTAATTGTTTATTTTTTTTAAAACAAGTATTCCGGATCGCGTCTACCCTTGAGAGCGATTGCTCCATAGAACTGTTTGCATTGCGTTGCTGAAAGGTTTCTGAAACCGAAAACGGAAAGCCAATGCTGGATATGGCATCGTATTCACTGGCTTCTTCGGCGCCCCTTACATTAGCAACGATAGCCAGTAATTCAGATCCGGAATTACCGGGTTGCAATTGCTTGATAACTTCTTTTGTATCCGCCATCTGCGGAATCAGTTTTGGGGAAACGAAACTGCCGAAGTCTATTGCGTCAAATCCTACCTGCATCAATGCATCAATGTATGCCACTTTTCTATCTGTAGGAATATAATGTGGCCAACCCTGCATAGCATCGCGCGGGCATTCGATGAGGTGGATTTTGTTGGGCATATGATTATTAAGGATTATTCCAATTTCTTTGCTTCATTGCTTCATACAATATCATGCCTGTTGCCACCGACACATTCAGCGATTCAAACTTACCCGGCATAGGAATATTAAAAGACACATCAGCTGCTTTCAACAAAGAAACAGTAACGCCTTTCTCCTCACTTCCCATAATCACTGCGCAAGGTTCGGAAAGATCCAATTGAAATAATTTTTTTTCCGCAGTCATTTCACTTGCAAATACTTTTATACCATTTAGATGCAATGCATCAATCGTCTTTGCCAGGCTTGTTACCCTGCAAACCGCAAGTTGCTCCAATGCTCCGGCTGAAGTGGTGATGGCGTCTTCGTTTAAGGCGCCCACTCCTTTATCGGGAATGATAATAGCCTGAACACCGCAACAGAAAGCGGTTCTTGCTATACCACCGATATTCCTGATATCCGTTATGCCATCCAGGATCAAAAAGAGTGGGATCTCCCCTTTTTCAAAAACAAAAGAAATTACCTGTTGAAGATCCTGGTATTGAACTTTAGAGATCACCGCTACACAACCTTCATGATTGCTGACATTAAAACTGTTTAGTTTTTCCACCGGTACTTTATTAACGGGCACCAGGTTTTCAGCGGCTATTTTCTTTATAACTTCTATTGCATCACCACCTGCATTGTTCTGCAGGTAAATCCTTTCCAGCTGTTTACCTGATTCCATTGCTTCGATAACTGCTTTTTTACCAATTACCAGGGTGCTTTTTTTAGGCCTGTGTTGTTGCTGCCTGAAATTTCTCACTTAAAATTGTCTTTAAATAATTTACAAACCTACATCAAATAAAAAGACCTTCAGTTCTGAGCACTGAAGGCCATTTTTTAATGCTTAATGATTAATTATTAACGGTAAGTGGATGAACTTAAGGGGCCATAAACTCTTAATCGGGTTCTTTGAATTTAAGCAACTAACCGTTAATCATTAATATCATATTCCGAATTCACTTTTAACCTGTTTTACGTAATCCAGTTTTTCCCAGGTAAACAGTTCAACCCTTACTTTCTTTTCTTTACCACCCGGTAATGAAAATATTTTCGTTACCGTTTCAGCTTTGCGGCCCATATGTCCGTATGCGGCTGTTTCGCTGTAAATAGGATTACGCAACTTCAAACGCTGCTCAATAAAGTAAGGACGCATATCAAAAACGTTACTTACAATAGCTGCTATTTCTCCGTCTGTCATATCCACTTTAGCGGTTCCATAGGTATTAACATTGATGCTGGTTGGTTCGGCCACACCGATAGCATAAGATACCTGCACCAACACTTCATCGCAAAGTCCGGCAGCTACCAGGTTTTTTGCAATATGACGAGTGGCATATGCTGCGGACCTGTCTACCTTAGAAGGATCCTTGCCACTGAAAGCACCGCCGCCATGGGCACCTTTACCACCGTAGGTATCAACAATTATCTTACGTCCTGTAAGGCCCGTATCGCCATGCGGCCCGCCAATTACAAATTTTCCTGTAGGGTTGATATGGTATTTGATCTTCCTGTTAAAAAGATGCGCATACTTAGCGTACTTTGCTTTAACTCTTGGAATAAGGATACCTATAATATCCTTATTTATTTTTGCCAGCATTCTTTCTTCCGTATCAAAATCATCATGCTGTGTTGATACTACAATAGCATCTATACGCGTTGGCTTATTGTTATCGTCATATTCCAAAGTAACCTGGCTTTTTGCGTCGGGGCGCAAATATTTAATTTGTTTATCTTCTCTTCTTAATGCGGCCAGTTCTATCAATATCTTATGTGCCAGGTCGAGCGCCAGGGGCATATAATCATCCGTTTCATTAGTAGCGTATCCAAACATCATACCCTGGTCACCTGCCCCCTGTTCTTCTTTCTTCTTCTTATCAACCCCCTGGTTAATGTCAGCTGATTGCTCATGAATGGCTGATAAGATACCGCAGGAATTGGCTTCAAACATATATTCGCTCTTGGTATACCCGATTTTGCGGATAACGCCACGAGCTATTTCCTGCACATCCAGATAAGCGCTGCTTCTTACTTCTCCTGCCAACACTACCTGGCCGGTAGTGACCAATGTTTCACAAGCAACTTTAGATTCCGGATCAAAAGCCAGGAAATTGTCTATAAGAGCATCAGATATCTGGTCAGCGATTTTATCAGGATGACCTTCAGAAACACTTTCAGATGTAAATAAATAAGGCATACTAAAAAACGAGATTTAGTTTAAAAATAATATATAAAATGGATTCATTATCACATGGTAATAATGAATCCAACTTCTAAATTGCCGCAAAGATAATATTCGGATTAAATCTTTGTGTAAATAATTCTTAACCGAAGTTTTTTTGTAGTATTACCCCCGCCTCCGACTACTACCCGTCCGGTAGCGATATTGGCATTTACTTTAACCGGGTAACCATTCAGTGTAAGAGATGGATAATAAACGGGCCAGGTTATATAAGGCGCACTTAACCTGAAACTGTATACTTTGTCTTTATGCGTTAATATGCTTTGTATATGGCGGGATAAGTTAAAAGTATACTGGTTATTTTTAATGGCTCCTCCAAAATCGGCGGAGTTATAAGTGCCCTGGTAATCTGTTGTAAAATCTTTAGGAACACTCAGGAAAAGATTGTTCGCAGAGTCGATCATATCAAGAAACAATACCGGCGGATCGAACAGGTCATCTTCAGCAGAGGGGATTTTTTCAACGATCAATTCGGCCCTTTGCACGACCCTGTTGGTTAAGTTTTTTAACCCGGGAATGTATAAAGTAGCAAAGGAACCAGGGCTTGATTGCAAATATAATTTTTCTTTGTTAGCCGTTATATTGGCGATGTTTGCAGCATAAGGGGTTCCGGCGGTGCTTCTTTTAACAAGATTAGCACCTTTTGCAACAAGATCTTTATAAACAAACTCTGTATAAGTGGTATCAATTTTAGTAGCGTTTCCTACGCGGTAATAAACGGTGAGTCTTGTTTTAGCATTATCAGTCAAATTGAAATAAGCCAGCGCTTTGTTTCTCGTGCTGGCCGCGTCAACCTTTAAAGCTACTCCTTTGAAAAACAATATAAACATGGAGTCGCTTTTGTAAGCGTTGGAAGTATCGTAGGCGGCTAAACGCTGTCCAAGAGATTTATCAAGACGGATACGTAAAATATTTTCCTCAGTTACAAGTACGGTGTCTGTTCCTTTTTTAATTACCTGCGGATCGTTTAACGTGGTAAAATTTACTGTTGTTTCTCCCAGTTGAGAGGGAACAATATCAAAATCCGGTTGGTTTATTTTATACAAAGTATCGAGGAAGCTTGCTGATTGAGCAATTTCATATACATGAATTTTTTCAATGGAATTAGAGTCGCCATATAAACCTTTATAATCAATAGAAAGGATTACTGAATCTATACCTTTAATTGAATCCTTATTTACGAATGGATAAGAACCCGAATTAGTAGGCAGCACATCAAAATAAATGTTAGCAGTAGTTTTTCCAAATTCAGGATCGTCCAATATCCCCAAAGCATGGTTATCGTTTCTCGAGATAGATGTGGAATCAGATAAAAGAAAATTGTTGGTACTTACTTCCAGTATTGTATCAAACGTATTTATATTATCAACTGCAGGGATCAAACCAAGACCAAGAGTGGTAGTATCTATTTTTTGACAGGATTGTTCAAAGGTTAAAATAATTGCAATACAGGAAACCGCAATGAAAAAATTCTTCACGAACAATATTTAAATTTATGAAAGAAATTATCAGGAGTGAACCGATTTTTATTATTTGGCAAGATCGGTATATAATTGTAAATAGTCTGTTAAATCAGATTCGGCATTGAAAGCCAGAACCTTCTTGCCTCTTACTTTTCCAAATTCATCAACCAGTGATTTTTCAATTTTGTCTGCACCGAAAGTTACTGCATCTGCATGAAGGGCACCGCCTTTAAACATGGCTGTGTTGGTAGCGTCTTTA
>CAXSIE010000084.1:6334-9614 GCA_964237295.1 uncultured Flavihumibacter sp.
AAAGTCATTTCCCAATTGCTCCTTAAATGTGTTCTGGCCGATTGTGTAGACTACTTTGCTATGGGTAAAAACAGGCTCTTTTTTATATACCGTTTTCAGGTAAAGAGGAATAAGACTGGTCATCCAGCCGCTACAATGAATGATGTCGGGAGGCCAGCCGAATTTTTTAACCGTTTCCAGGGCTCCTTTACAGAAAAACACGGTACGCAAACCATTATCATCATACCATTTTTCATTTTCATCATGAAAAATATATTTACGTTTAAAAAGATCTTCATTATCTAAAAAGTAAACCTGCAACCGCGCGTTAGGAAGGGAGGCAACTTTAATCTGCAGCGGATAATCATCATTGTCAACAGAAACATTTATTCCCGATAAGCGAACCACCTCATGTAACCTATGTCTTCTTTCATTAACCATGCCGAAGCGGGGCATAATGCACCTGACTTCGAAGCCACCATCATTTGCTTTAATTGCCAGTTTGTTGGCAATCTCAGCAAACTCCGTCATCTCCAGATAAGGCGACATTTCATGTGCAATAAATAAAATTCTTTTCTTTGTTGACATTATCGGTTAATATTGATGGATAAATGTAATAACAGATTTTTTTTTGAAATTTAGTTTGCGAAGTTAAGGTATTTAATGGAACTTAAGTACCATAGCCAATTCCAGAGTGGGAAAAGTTGTTTAACATGATCGTTTTTAAGAAATCAAATGAGCTTGCTACATACATTATCCGCTTAAAAGCCGCTGGAAATAAAATAGGTTTTGTACCCACAATGGGAGCCTTGCATAAAGGGCATTTATCGCTCTTTGAAAAATCACTTTCGGATAATGATATTACTGTATGCAGTATTTTTATTAATCCTACTCAGTTCAATGATTCCAACGACTTTCGTAAATACCCGGTTACACTTGAAAAAGATATTTTAATGCTGGAACAGGCGGGAACACATATTGTATTTTTGCCTGATGTGAAAGAAATTTATCCTATCGGCATTACACATTTGCAGCATTTTAATCTTGGCACATTAGAGAATACTCTTGAGGGAACATCCAGACCCAATCATTTCCAGGGTGTTAGCCAGGTAATGTCTCGCTTACTGAATATTGTTCAACCGCATAATTTGTATATGGGTCAAAAAGATTACCAGCAATGCATGGTAGTGCAACGATTATTGAATATTATCAATTCTGATGCTTTATTGAACAGATGCCCTACCCAGAGAGAAGAAAGCGGTCTTGCCATGAGCAGCCGTAATATAAGGCTCAGTGAGGAAGAAAAGACAAAGGCTGCAACAATTTCAGCAGTATTAAAATTCTTTAAAGAAAATTTAAAGCCCGGTGATCTTATCTCAATGATAAAGAATGGCCAGGATATGCTGGAACAAAATGATTTTAAAACCGACTATGTAGCAATAACAGATGACCAGACACTTGAAAGGATCACACACTGGAATGGAAAGCAACCACTGGTTGCTTTGATTGCGGCTTTTATGAACGACATAAGGTTAATAGACAATATGATATTATCAGATTAACAAAGCCCGTTTCATTATTGAATTAACAGGTTATTAAAAAGTGCTGAATACAGGAAAAGAAGTTGTTCAGGCTGTTAGAGAAATACCATGCATCATGTAAAGAAGTTGTCCTTATTCATAACATAACCTTGTAAACATTTTAATTACTGTGTTGTTTTTATTAGCTCCTGCTTAGATGATCTTTTAATGTTTGTATTTTTATCTTTCAAATTGTAATCATTAGATAATTATGGGTAAAAAAATTCTTGGTCTTTTTAAATACCTTTTGTTTCTGGGACTAGGAATTTTTTTGTTATGGCTTACCCTGCGAAAATCCAATTGGGAGGATATCAAGAACGATATTGTTACGGCCAATTTTATTTATCTTATTCCTGCAACGATAATGCTGCTGGTGAGTCATTTAAGCCGGGCAGTAAGATGGAAGATATTGATGGAGCCTATGGGTTACAAGCCATCGCTGATAAATACTTTTCTGGCCGTAATGATAGGATACTGGGCAAATCTTGCCGTTCCAAGGCTGGGTGAAGTGTTAAAGTGCACCATACTCGGCCGTTATGAGAAAGTTCCTGCAGACAAGCTGGTAGGAACCATTGTTGCCGAGCGTGCGTTCGATGTGGTAAGTCTTATAGTTGTATTAACACTTACTATCGGCATACAATATGATGTTATAGGCGAATACGCAGGACATATGATGAGCAGCGTTTTTAATAATAAAGCAGGCAATACTTCCTATGCAAAAATATTACTGACCCTGGTAATCATAGCTTCTGTATTATTCATTATCGGCTTTTTATTAAAAAAACTGGCTCATATTTCTTTTGTTTATAAAACAAAGATTTTTATAAAAGGAATCCTCCAGGGTCTGACAAGTGTTAGAAATATTAAGAACAAAGGATGGTTCTTCTTTCATACGGTACTTATCTGGATATTATACCTGCTAAGTACTTATATGGGATTTTTTGCAATGAAAGATATGAGCCATTATGGAATTAAACCTGTGTTTTCAGCGCTTTCATTTGGCAGTATCGGTATGATCGTACCATCACCCGGTGGCATTGGCTCTTATCAATACGCTGTTCAGCAGGTACTGCTCCTTTACGGAATTTCTGCAGAAAAAGGATTGTCCCTCGGAATGCTGATATGGTTCGCACAGACGGGAATAGTGATTATCTTCGGCACTTTAAGTTTTATCATGCTTCCGGTAATTAACAGATTAAAAAATGAGAAATCCAGAATTCATACAAAGTAAGTTATTTACTTTGCCCGAGCTGATACAACAGGATAACAGGTGGAAATTTCTGGGCAAAACAACCGTTTTTACTAACGGCTGCTTCGATATCCTCCATCAGGGACATATTTATTCTTTATCACAGGCGGCAAAAGAAGCCGATGTATTAATTATTGGAGTGAATTCAGATGCTTCAGTAAAAAAGCTCAAAGGTGAAAACAGGCCGGTTAATGACCAGACTTCGCGCGCTTTGTTGCTTGCATCGTTATTAATGGTTGATGCTGTGGTTATTTTTAATGAAGATACTCCCCTGGAACTTATTTCCGCCTTGCTTCCGGATGTATTGGTAAAAGGAGGTGATTATATTTTGGAACAGATCGTAGGAGCAAAAGAAGTAATGGCTAATGGAGGAAGGGTTGTAATTAACCCGATAGTAGATGGTTTTTCAACAACCAACATTATTACTAAAATGAGGAATTTTATATGAAAGCTAGATTATTTCAGAAAAGTC
>CAXSIE010000084.1:9624-10094 GCA_964237295.1 uncultured Flavihumibacter sp.
CGGTTCAATTACCTCGATCCATACATCCGCTCCACTTCCTGTACAATTTGTTCTATCTGCTTGTCGTCGCCATTTGCATTGTATGGCTGTTTTAAATTACTACTATAAAAGAAGGCAACGGTCTGGTACACCCTGGCCGTAATGCCACCTTTGTATTCTTTAATAATATCGTAGCAATTATTTCCCGTTTGCCTGTTGATGAGTTTCATTAAAATCCTTCCCTGGTAAATGGAAAGATTAGTGAGTGGATCGGTGAATTCCTTTTTTAATTCTTTCTCCCTTGATTTAAGAAAATTTTTTCGCTGATCCTTCTGGGTCATGGTAGCCATTTTGGCATTCATATCATTCATAATAGCGCCGGCTTTTCGGGCGTAAGGATACGTAACATATACTGCATTGCGTAATCTTGTCCACTCAGCCAAACGCTTCTTCATAGCCTCAGACATGGGCGCCTTAACATAATACACTTC
>CAXSIE010000084.1:10104-13663 GCA_964237295.1 uncultured Flavihumibacter sp.
GCTGTTGCTGCGCTATTAAATCAAAGCCTGTTAACATGCCTATTAAAAGGAAAATAAAACAAAGTTTAATTTTAACCACTTTATAGTTATTTGAATACATCAGCTATAAATATAATAAAATAATCTTCAATCTTCATACCGCACAGGCAATGATGTAACCTGTATTACGTAACAAGAATTGTTAAACCGGAAATTTTTAATTGTAACGCATAATGCGGCAACCTGAATGGCTATAGTCTGATAACAAATTTTCAGGAATGCGTATTATTACAACGCAGGCTTAAGAGATTTGTTAAGGGTAACACGACGAACTATGCTCATAATAAATCCAGTGATCATTACAAAAATGCCCAGCCATAGAACGTTAATAAAGGGGAATTCGTATACTTTAAGGGCAACAAAAGGAACCAGTTTCCTGGATTCCTTGACCTGGATCTCTATTTTTCTGTTATTAAGAACCCTGCTGAAACCAATGGCCATATTTTGGGCAAATATGGTATCCACAATAAATTTGGCCTGGTTATTTTTTACATAAAACACGGGCTGGGCAGGATAAACAAGTCCTTCTTTAGTGGTAACGGTAATATCTGCCATTAAAGCTGTATCAGAAGATGTAAACCGGTACCGGTCATTAGAGGGATTAGGAACCACCTTATTCAGCTTCATAAAACCATTGGAGTAAAATATTGTATCATTAATATCTACCGAATAATTTTTGAAGCTGGCAGTATCGGTATCTTTATCCATATTATCGGCGTAGCTGATATAAGAAAAAATATCCTTGTTCCAGTAATGCTTGCTATCCGGGTTATTGGAAAATCCTTCCGCTCCTTTAGTATTGCGTATCAGGTTTGGGTACAAGTCGAACTCATGCTTGCCATCTTTCTTTTTAAGATTAATCTTAAAATACATAATGCTTCCACTTTCATTGGTTGAATCACTGTTCAGGTATGTAGCATGATAAGTACCCATATCTGTCTGGATACTTTTAATCAGCGTAATATTCTCAATTGATTTTTGTTTTGTGGCCGGATCAAACTGGATATTAATACCGGTTGTATTATATGACAACACCTGTTTTTTTGAAGAAGAGATTAAAATTCCTACCAGCATCAATCCGAAACCCAGGTGGGCTACCGAAGCTCCGGCAGCCTTTAGTTTGCCATTCAGCCCCGACCAGATATAAAAAGCGTTGGCTACTACGGTATATAAAGCCGCAAACACAGCCAGGTGAATTGCAGTAAGGTATCCGGCACCGTAAGTATCATAATGAATACCGCCAAAAATACTCACCAGGGAACCTAGGATCAATGCTATGATAGTTGGAAGGAGTATTTTTTTAACCAGGTATTTCCTGGTGGTATCCCGGTATTTAAGGTACTGCGTTATGGCTGTAAGCAAACCAATAATGATTGCAACAAAGATTTGTATCCGGTTATAGGGAAATTCGCGGTCTTCGCCTATTGCAAAATTGGTATTAAAAATCTTATTGATAACAGGGAGAGAAGTTGCCGTTATAATAAACATAGCGGATAAAAAGAACACTAGGGAACCAATAAACATCCAGAATTCCCTTGAATACGAACTTTCTTCTTTAGCGATAAATGGAATTTTTTTGTAACGCAGTACGAATAAAATAATAGAAGGGATGGCAAATACAAACACTAAAATCCTCAACTGCCAGTTCAGTCCGGTGCTGGTAAAGGCATGAACGGAAGTATCAGCAAGGTCACCACTGCGTGTGAGGTAAGTGGAATATAAAATAAGCAGGAAAGTTAAAATGAAAAACAAATAGGTAGAACGGAGAGAATTACCCGTTGCATTATAAATAATCAGGGTATGCAACCCTGCAACCATCACCATCCATGGAACGAGTGAAGCATTCTCTACCGGATCCCATGCCCAGTAACCGCCGAAGGTCAGTGATTCGTAAGCCCATGCGGCTCCCATCATAATACCAGTACCTAAAAGACAGGCGGAAAATAATGCCCAGGGCACCGCTGCTTTCGTCCAGCCTCCATAATTCTTTTTCCACAAGCCGGCAATAGCATAGGCGAATGGCACAATGGTAGAAGCAAAACTCAGGAACAGTACAGGCGGATGGATCACCATCCAGTAATTTTGTAACAGCTGGTTCAAACCCTGCCCATCCTGCATTGAGGGAAGCGTTAGATAATCCTGCCGGGCAAACATAACAGCCCCTTGTTCAGCATAAAACTCGCGCGTTAATAAAAAAGGATTGCTGCCCACTTTAATATGGAAGAAATACACACCCATGATCATGGTTGCCAGGCACATCTGAGCTATACTTAAAACGCTCATAACGGGGGCCTCCCATAATTTGCTGGTTTTCATCAGTATAAATCCAAGTACAACATGCCACATGGTCCATAAGAGAAAACTTCCCTCCTGCCCTTCCCAGATGCAGCTTAAAAGATATTTAAAGTTTAATGATTTGCTGGAATGATCCCACACGTAATAATATTCGAACTTATGCGTAACAACGAGGTAAATCAATAAGCCGAAAATGGAAAACACGGAGATGCCATCAGTAATAAAAGCGATCCTTCCCAACCGCTTCCAGCTGGAAGCTTCATGGGGTAATGTGGAATTAGTCGATTTAAAATAAGCAATTGCGGCAACGAGCGAAGCAACAAAAGAAAGTAAAACAAGAAAATGCCCTAATTGTCCGGGTAATAGGTGTTCGCCTATATAATCCATATTGAATTAATTTTGACTCAGATTATTTTGAGCTGCTTTGGGGTCGTCTTTATATTTTGAGGGACATTTAATCTGAATTCCGTTTTTGGTGTTGATTTCAAACACATCACCTCTCATAGTTCCTTTCAGCACCACTCTTTCCGCTTTTTCCATATCATAAGGTTTCTCAAAATGGTACACTACTTTCGCCTGGTTACCCAGCGTATCTACAATATGAAAACAGAAATAATTCGGATTTGTCCGGGGATCGTATTCAACAGGTTTGGAATTATCAAGCTTTGCAATGATAGTAACGTTCTTTCCATTCTTTTGTTTAGCAGATGCAATTGTTTCATAAGTAGAAAGATTACCCATAAAGCTGATTAAAACACCTATGGAAATAGCTATAAAAACCAGAAGTATAATATGTGATTTCTTCATATTTGCAAAATTCATCGCAAAGCTAATTCAAAACAATCAGAATATTTTAGTTCCACATTCGATACTTGCAGGTTTTACTATAGGGTAACGTTAAATAACTATAATAACGAGGCACTATATACCTTTTTCAGCTAACTTGCATCTCATTTTTTTAAGACGGCATTGTTTGTGCACCTGTTAGATTAACGAGCTACCAAAGCATACTTTCAAAGCAATATTACCGTTTCATATTTTAAAGCATTATTGATGACAGATCTCTCTCAATTTAATTATAATTGTGCCGGCAATCCAAACAACAATATTTTTGGACTTCCCTTTACGGAAGAAGAAGCCCGGCTGGTGATTTTACCCGTTCCCTGGGAAGTAACCGTAAGTTGTACTGCAGGCACCGCCCGCGCCCATGAACATATTTTTAAAG
>CAXSIE010000084.1:13688-14420 GCA_964237295.1 uncultured Flavihumibacter sp.
TGGAACTCTTTGACATAGACAATAAAGATGGCTGGAAACAAGGCCTTTACATGCGTTCCTCCGACAAAAAAGTTTTGTTAAAAAGCGATTACCTTCGCAAAGAGGCGGAATTATATATTGATTATATTTCGAAAGGTTCAAAGGTTATTAAGAACACTTTCATGTCCAGATCCCTTAAAGAGATTAATGAAGGCAGCACTTTCATGAATAACTGGGTGTATGAACAATCAAAAGACCTGCTGGACAAAGGTAAATTAGTGGGACTATTAGGAGGCGACCATAGCACTCCCCTTGGTTTTTTTAAAGCGTTATCTGAAAAACATGGAGACTTTGGCGTGTTACAGATAGATGCCCACTGCGATCTTCGTAAAGCATACGAAAATTTTACTTTTTCACATGCCAGCATCATGTACAACGCGCTTGAGCAGGTACCTGAAATAAAGAAACTGGTGCAGGTCGGCGTCAGGGACTTTGGAGATGACGAATGGAATTTTATCTGTAACAGCGATTACAAAGTGATCGCATACCTCGACAAAGACCTTAAAGAGCGGCAGTTCGAAGGACAAACCTGGAAACAAATTGCAGATGAAATAGTAAATCACCTCCCTGAAAAAGTTTATCTAAGTTTTGATGTTGATGGGTTAGACCCTAAACTGTGTCCTAATACAGGAATGCCGGTTGCAGGTGGAATGGAAGCCGAACAGGTGTTTTACCTGTTGAAAAGCATTATTA
>CAXSIE010000085.1:0-14052 GCA_964237295.1 uncultured Flavihumibacter sp.
AAAAATCTGGATTTGGTCATATTTCACCGGGATGAGAATATTGCCTTGTTTATCTATGATCCCCTTCTTTTGAAATACTTCCACCGTTGCATGTGGCATTGAGAATCCTGATTCACTTTTGTTCCTGCCTGCAACATTCGCTGTCCTTGTTTTTTTGAACAGGCTATCTATCTTGATTTGTGCTACCGAATCTCTGTGCGCTTTAACAGAAGCCATCACTTCTTTTTTATTCACCTGGCAATTTTCCAGATCTAACAGTCTTCCATCCGGGGACAAGATCAATTCGCCCAATGCGTCCACTGTGCCATATATGTCGTTATCCTTAACAGATAACAAGTAACAATCAACTCCATTTTGCTTCCACTCCTTTTCCAAACTTACATTGATGTGTAAAACAGTATCCATTCCCCAGGAAATCCAGGGTCTTTTTTCCAGCACCTTCGAGGTTGAATCCTTAAACATGTTCTTATAGTAGATTAGCTGAAATCCGGGTGGGTGACTTTTTGAAAAGAGTTCATGTAATGCAGTGAAGTTATTCATGGCAAATTCATCTTCATTTTTTAGCAGATTCTTCGCAAAGACTTCCATGAAATTTTGGCTTGAGTCGTTTGTCTGTTCCCACATCGAGTGCGCCCTCTCATAAAATGAGTTTTCAGGCTCGCTTCCGGATTTATCCAGAACAAACATGGAGTCATTTTTAAACAGGAAGCTATAAAATGCCATGCTGACTACAAGCACCGATCCGTCTGGTTGCACTGATTTTGGATAAACCGTTACATTAAAATACGGTTTACTTTGCGTTAATTTCAGATACGCCAATGGCCGCAATATCAATGAGCTCGCCGTGTAGTAGGTCACTGTATCACCACTGATATTTTTATATACCACGTTTGAATCGCAGTCCCTGAATTTTTGGTATCCTGGCGGAGGAACAGGATCGTTGATGGTAATCTTACCTTCCTTAAACCAGGCCAGCGTTTGGAGATATTCACCAGACTGGCCGTATGCCGTTTGAAAAAGCGCAATAGCGCCCAGTATAAATGCAAAGCAGGTCACACTTCTTTTCATATTACTCAATTAATAGTAATATAAAAAAATTGCAGGATGAATCCTAGTGATTTCCGGAGATTAATTGGATATTATCAGCATTGTTTTTTATTAGAACATCTTCAGCTGAAAGATGCTGGTTCTTTGAAATTTTTGATTTTTGATTGATCCAGTGATGGAATACCATTTGCCCAGGTATTTTTTTTCACCACGCAAACCGGCCTTGATACTGGTTTTGCTGATAGTTTCATAAGAGCCGCAAAACATCCGTAAATCTTCGGCAGCTACCAGCAAGGTGTAACACGTATGGTAATGCTTGCATCAAAAAGACTGGTTATTGAATTGACAGAAAAAGAAAATGGATCTATTGCTGGCAAGCCTTACTGTCTGGATGAATGGAACCAGCTCATTGATTTTAACATAAGTTCCGGATTACCAGTCAGAGATGTTAGCTGTAATTTTATAGGTTGTATAATCAATTGTCAGCAGACGCGCTGGTTGTTAATTGGAAGAAGCTTCTGATTTCGGAATCCTGAGTATCATTTAACATTTTTTGGATGATATGCAGGCCAAGTTTTCGGTAACTCTCAAACTGTTCTTCATTAAAAAACTGATCGGCGGTGCTTTGCTGGGGAAATGTCTTGTTCTTCTTTGAATATTCGTATACATCTACCGGCTCATCACCTATTATCGAAGATTTGATGTACAATAACTTTCCACTAACAGATTCAATATCGGGATATTTAATGTCGCCGATAGCATAATGAGATGTTGAATAATTTTCGTCAGATCTGTTTACAATATGGGAGATATCAATCTCGATCTCTGCACCGAAATCTATACGGCAACGCCTGATGGCATTTGCAAATCCTTCACAGGTAAAATCGTCGTCCTGTTCAGCATCGCATACAACAATATACGAACACCTTCTCCTTATCATTTCATACAATCCCATGTTATCAAAATGTCCGCCGTCTGACAAAGCAACATAATTGTTTTTTGTGTTTGTTTTTCCAATCAGGTTGAAGATGATCTGGCTAAGACCCAATCTGGGATCAGACCTTTTCCAGGTACTTTTTCTTGGGTTACCAATCCACCATCCCATTTGCAAATTAAATACTGTTAACAAAAATGCTGTAGCGGCCGAGGAGTGGTAACCCTGGTTTGGATTAACGGCGGCTCCCGATATCGCCATCGCAGTACCTATAGTTGGACCACCATCCCTGTATGCGTATTGTTTTGTTTCGCGATAGGCATAATCATATGATTTTGCTTTTACATCAGCGGAAGCTTTTATCATGCTAAAATCAAAACCGCAGTACAAAGGTGAAAAAATAAAAGACTCTGCTTTCCTGTCCTGCCTGTCAAGGTCTACCACTTCTGAAGCATTGAGCGCCGTATTTAAAATGGGATAAGGGCCATGATAGCCGTATTCGCATCGCAGTGTATGTAGCTTCTCATCATCCAGCATATCAAAACCTGTAAAAGGATTAGACGTGATTTGCCGGTTTGTAGACCGCCTTGAAGCTGCCAAATAAGCTCTTACTAAACGGTTCCGGTAAAAATGATGCATTGAAAATTCGTTCACACCAATGCGCCATGATAAGATCAACAGAATTAAGCCAGCAAGAAATATGACTAAAAAAATCTTAAATTCGGGGGTGTCCATAAAGTGAGGAATCCGGTAATATTTGCCAATCGCATTAATAACTGCATCTACTTTACTACTAATAGGAGCAATTAGTCCGGGTAAGAAAACCAAAAGGCCCAAAATAAAAATGTAAGGTCCAACCAGGCTTATAATATTTAGGTAGGAAGAAGACGAACTCTTCACATCATCTTTTCCGGTTGTTTTGGCGCTAAAGGCAGCCTTTACTGCTGACCAAACTACTGCTATCCATCCACCCGCTGCAGGTAAGCCAGTCCACCAGTTTTTAAAGATGTTGGATACTAAATGCCCGCCCAATAAAGCAGATGTGGAAATACAGATCCACAAAAAAGAGATCCTGTGAACATAACCACCCATTCTTCCCCACCATTCTCTTCTTTCATCCGGGAAATACTTTCCCAGAAATGCCATTCTTGTTACAACAGCTAAGCTAAAAACTTCCAAAGCCATCGGAACGCCTAAAATAAATTGCAACTTGTCTTTATTTTCAGCAACATAACTGTTTGTTGAAGTGGCTATATTTTCCAGTATGGACCACATAGCCACCAGGCAAAACAAGCCGGCAGCAGCAGCAATCAATGCAGTAATGATAAGAAAAAAATTCGCATTTAAAAGCGCCCATCCCGGTTGCCAGTCAGGAGTAAATTCAACAATACACTTGTAATATTTTCCCAGGTAGGCAACCAGTATCAAGGAAGCAAATACTACGGCTGCTGCCGGCCATAGTGCTTCCAGTTTACCGAGAGTAGATGCATTGATCGCTGCATTGATCTTCCACTGTGATGACATCCATGCGCTTAATAGATAAGCTGCCAAAACAGCAATGATCCAAATAAGCATGCTTACTTTTTTTGTTCCTTCTCTTTTAATTCCCGCCCAGGGCAAACCTTCACTGTGATAAGCATGCATTCCTAAACCTGCAAGCAACGACACAGGTAACAGCAAAACTGCGCTCCACACTGATACTGTTACAGTAGAATAATTGATAGTGCTTTTAATATCATAAGTCCAGAATTGATACAGCAGGTTTCCTGTAAAAAGCAGCCCTATGAGTAATAAAAAAATCATCACCTGGTTCAGCAACGTATTTCTCAACCATGTAACACCAATGGTCCAGGCATCTGCAGACATGATGCTTGCGTCTGGTGCAAAATAATTGCTGAACATTCTAAGCCACCGTATTGGTCTCAATTCTTCACCAAGGGGTTCAGGAGATTTGTCAGGACAAAGCCGGTTTGTTACTTTTACAAATGACTGATCTCTTTTTATCCACGTAGCCAGCCAGCTTCCAATATAGCCACCGCCCGACACCGTTGACAAGTAATCGAATTTTCCTATTAAATTATACTTGGCAAGTCCTTGCAAAATGCCTAAATTAAAAGTAGCAGAGCGTATACCGCCGCCCGAAAAAGCCAGGGCGTAAAGATTCATATCATTCGCTTTTTGAAAAAGGTCTTTAATTTCTGACTCGTCCCTGCCTTTTAAGGTAATTGATTCTTCTAAGTTGGTAATATACTCTTCTCTTTCACGCCAGTAACGGTTCTCTCTGATTTCTTCCAGTTCCGCTTTAAAAATCGTTTCAAAAGAATAAGGTACTTCTTTATTATAAAGGCAGCTAAAAAGCGTTTTATCATCTAGCAGCAATGTTGTTGCATCTAATTTGGTTTCTTCTTGCAGGGATTTAAATTCTTTTAAATATTTAACTTCTTCAGCGTTTAGTAAATTGTCTATGAACTCAGTACTTACGTTCCACATCTGTAAGACTCGTTGCCTGCGGGGATCAAATTTTCCGCCATCTAATGCCAATACAATCCGAACAGGCAGGTATTGCAGTACTAAAGCAAGGTTAACCCGTTCCTCCGGATATTCATATAGTATTTTTCGAATCACTTCCCGCCAGATAAAGGGAGTAGGATATGTGCCGTAATGATTTGCCGACGGTTCAGATGCTTCTTCACTGTTTAAATATTTGGTATGATAACGTGTTATGGTAGACGCCTGCATCCGCTCGTTGTTTTGTATCCATTCTACAAGCGCCTGGGCTATAGAGAGTGTATACCTTGTTGCCAGTGCAACATCTGGCGTTTCTTTGCTGGTCCAAACAAGTTCAATGGCTCGTGCGCCAAAGCTGTCTTTCTTAAGATTTTTATAATCGGCAGTTTCGTCACTTTTATTTGTGAAAATAAATCTTTTCATAGTCTCTGAAAATTCTTCAGGAGCTATAGTTAAAATACTCAGTTTTTCTTTTTCCCTTTCATTGGAAATGGCACCATTCAGCAGAACCGTTTGTATGGTAGTAATAAAAGAGACTGCCCGGGCGGTTAAATCTGTTATTGTATTCATGGTAAGTTTTTCTTTTGTACACTTATATTAACTACCCAGGTGGCTAGTTATAAAAACATTGAATGAGGATTGCAGAGGATATTGTTGAGTTGCCCGCTTAAACCACCATCGCTTACTTCAATAGAATAAAAGTATAGTTTTTTTTGTATTTAAGATAATATTAAAAACGAGCAGAAAGGCTGCGCTTGTACCTGAAATCGCCGATAAAACCGTTTTAATTGCAGGCTGCGCTGGCATGTCAAATTCAAGTGCACCACAAACACGATGCTGCTCATTGTTTCAATGTCAAGGCCCAGCTATTGGCAGTATCAATGTTGGCCGCAGTGATTTTCGCTCTTGTTGGTCTTTCTTCCAAACGCAAGCCGCCGTTGGTTGGCGTGAGGCGTAGCTTTTGTGCTTAGCCCACCAATAAAACGGGAGCAGAATCTTACCGCCTAAATCCTACCTTAAACTCTTATGCAAGAGCCGGAACTCATGACTGCCACACTCAATTCTTCACGGCCTATGCTTAGAGTGGAAGCTTTGCTTAAGCTAGATAAATAAAAAGATAACATTTAAAAAGATAACATTATAACTGCAGGTGCTGGTTAATTCTTCTTGTCTTCACGTTTGCCCAAATAGCTTTGTCCCTGGTAATCAATTTTCAGTTCCGCTACATTATTTTCGTTGTTGCGCAGAAAGGTAAAAAGGGCGGCGCCGCCTGCATCAAACGCATCCTTCTTATTTTTTACGGGATCCAAAGAACCGTTATACTCGCCGCCCGAATAATACAGTTTTCCTTTTTTTACATTGACTTCCATGTACTTAAATGGTAGGTCTTCGTATTTGTACTTGCCGGTAAATAAGGCACTGTCGGCAATGGAAAAAACAGGTATGGTGTCTTTGGTGGTTTGAGCGGATGCTTTCAACGCAAATACAAAAAGGGAAACGATGATTATCTTTTTCATATGTGATACAATTAAGGCAATGATTTAGGAAACAATTTAAGGTTTTATCGTCATTTTGAGGTGGCTTTGGTTTTAAGACAACGGAAAATGTCCCTCATAAGAATATTATACACTTGCTAGTGTTAAGTTAAGTATGAAATTACGTATCAAAAATATCCAAACGACCAATATATAGTACGTCATTTTACAATGAACATAACATTAGTATCTATTAACACGCTGCTATTACCCTTCATCTCTTATCCATACCAGAAATTGTAACACACTATTTGCATAGTTTTCTGCTTTAGTTCCCGATCCGTTGTAGGCTTTAATAGTTTGAAAAAGATCGTTAGGATGGGCTTCCCATTTAGTGGTAAGTTCTTTCATCGCTCTTTGTATACAGTGGTCTATATCATACCATTGTTTCTCCACAAAAAAGGTATCATCGGTTGTGATCGCCTGCAGATCGTACTGAAATATACCATACCCGGCATACACCCATTGCTTTGGACCAAAGCCGCGCCATGCCCGTGTTTTATTTGCTTCTGCAATAAGATCGTTGGCAATTGTTTGCCCGTATCTTGAAATGAAAGCAGCAGTGTTTTTGGGAAAGGCTTTACGTGTGCCTTTCACATCTCCTGTAGCATCGAATACGCAACGTCCCAATACTTCTTCAGGAGTGTGGTCTTTTGTCCAATCAAGAAAATAAATAGCCGTTTCCTTACATGCAATGGCATATAGCAGTTCCTTTGTGAAAGGGGTGCCGGCAACTGCAGCTTCGCACTTTTCGCCGTAATTACCATCTAACCATTCAGCGGTTTGCAAGCATCTTGCTTTGCTCAAAGGCAGATCTTGCGGAGTAGCTTCAGGTAACGGAATTTTTGCTTTTCCAGGTTGTAATATCTGAGATTGGTTACCTGAAGATCGAATGTTCTCAGATACGATGATAATACCTGCACCCCAATAATAATAGCCATCTCTATCCTTGTACCATGTGCCCAGAATATTGGTTATGTCTTCACTTGCCAGAAATAAAAATCCCCGGGACACCACACCTGCAATATTTTTATCAGTAAAGTCAGTGACAGGGCTTCTACGCTTATTCAAGCGGTTTACTATTACTCTTAACTGCATCATAATTATCCTACGGCCTCCTCACCTGAGTTGGTATTTACAGAAATGATTGCAGGTGTTGAAGGGCTTGATGGATTGTTACCGGACCTGCCTTCTCCTGTTGTGGAATCACCTGCGGTTGAAAGGGTAGTGCTTGTACCGGCGCCTCGTATTCTAATAAGCTTACTTAACAGGTCGAACCAAAACGGTGCGCCAAGGGTAAGGGCCAGGGCTGTAATAAGCCAGCCAAAAAAAGTTTCCCACCCGCCTGATTGATTCGGACTGTAAAGATTCCATTTGTCTTTTCTTTTTCCTGCTATGAAATCACAGCGCTCTTTCAGCGTTAACATCCTTTTATACTCAGGACTTTGTATTTTTTGAAGTTGTATTAAAAGGGTGCTGTCATTTTTAATGTTACTATTGAGTTGAACAATCCTTTTATCCGCATTTTTTACCTTTTTTATGGAATCCAATGCTTTCAAAGAATCCGTAAGCCTTGCTGCCAAATTCTCAATGTTACTTTTTATGTTTTCACTTTCGGCTTTCAAAGAGTCGAATTTAGTTTTAAACCTATTATCATAGATACTATCCTTACAAATTTTACAGGTGTCTTTCCATGTTCTACCCAGTCCCAACACATCATTTGCAAGCTGTGCATCATTGGCGACTATTTTGTAAGTTTCGTTCAGTAATGAATCGGATTGCCTTGTGTTATCATTCAATACTTTGGAAGGATCCAGATTGTCCCTGTTTTTAATCGCCATTTGCACCATTTGTTCCCTTGCTGCTTTATTTGTAGACAGTATCCGGTGAATCGCAATGGTGTCTACATTGAATGCATAGGCTATTATCAAACCGATGATAAACAATATCATCCTTGTATATCTTTTGTACCAGCCGGTTGCCCTCTCCATCGTATCATTGAACCAGTCTTCCAGTTTTGATTTAAACACATCAGGATTTGCACCCGACTCCATCCAAAGTGATTTAAGGAATAAACTTGTATTGGGGTTTATCTTCACTGTTTGGTTGTCGTCTGTTTGCTGCTCGATAAGTATTTTAATAGCCGGGTTTGCCCTATCTGATGATGCCGTGGATATATTAATCGGCAATTTATTTATGACCCCTTTTGTAATGGATTCATGTATTGACTGTACTGCCTGCGACTCGGGTTTATTAAAACCTTTTAATAGATCAATAACTACTTTGGAAAAATTTCGGGCATCAATGTAAGCTGGCTTGCTGTAATAATTATCTTCCGACAAGTATTTCATTAGCGGATGAGCATAGAACCATGGAGCAATTTTTTTATCTTTTAATAGACTCTTAATCCCCAAAAGATGTAGCATCCCATTTATCCTGTCACCATAGGGAAATTTAGTTGTTGTTTTACCATCCTCCAGCATCCTGAGAATCGCTTTTTCTAAAACTTTCGCCCTGAGCCCAAGTCTTGTTGCGATCATTTCCTGTATGATGGTAGCCAGTAGGCTATATAGAAGGAATATAAATACCAGCCCGATAAAGACATCCAAAGCAACATTGTTGAACATATATTCGATTATTAACTGTCCTAAAAAATATATTGATAGTAGTCTTCTACACAATAACAAAGCTACTGCTCCCATCTCCACCTTGAAAGCGGGAACCCCTCCAAATCTCTTCATGGAAAAACATGATAATTTTCAGGGAAATATCCATTGTTAAATAATTTATCTTTGAAAAATGGCTAACATCGCACTTATAGATGATCATACGATTTTCTGCGATTCGCTATCGAACCTGATAGATGATTTTACCGGATTCAATGTGTGTTGGTCTGCACACGATGGAATGACCGCTATTAAGCTGCTGGAGGGGAATGAGCAATTGCCTGACATCGTTCTGCTGGATATTATAATGCCAGGAATGAACGGTATCCAGGTGGCAAAATGGATTTACGAAAACAAAAAAACAATTAAAGTATTAGCGCTTACCATGGAGGAAGATGATAACAGCGTAATACAGATGCTGCAATATGGAGTGAAAGGTTACTTGCTAAAGAGCATTGGGTCTGAAGAATTATTAAACGCACTTCAACAGGTTGTTAAATACGGCTATTACTATACGCCTATTATTACGGGTAACATTCACAAACAGATTGAAAAAAAGATCAGTTCTTCTCCTGTTCCTGAGTTAAGCGAGCGTGAAAAAGAACTGTTACAGTACTTATGTACGGAAATGAGCTATGCGGAAGTAGCAAAAAGTATTTTTTTAAGTGAGTCCACCGTTGACACCTACAGGGCACGGCTCTTTGAAAAATTTGAGGTGAAAAATCGTATAGGGCTGGTATTAAAAGCCGTGAACCTTGGTATCATTAAGTTGTAAGGGTATCTCGATATTTATATGGGTTCCACTACCAGGTTCAGACTTTAGAAAGTACTTACCCTTTAAGTATTGTACCCTCCCTTCGGCACTGTGAAGTCCTACCGAGTCTTTTTGATCTTTGACTACCGTTTTAAATCCGCAGCCATTGTCAGCAACCATGATGTAAACCTTTTCTTCATGCGTGGATAGATACACTGAAATCAACAGCGCATTGCTGTGTTTTGCCGCGTTAAGTACCAGCTCACAAATGATCCTGTATACATTAACCTGCAATTCATTGTTAAAAATAAGTTGTACCTGATGATTGAATACAATCGACTTGTTATAAAGATTTTCAATGCCGTTGAAGTACTCGCTTAACATATTTATCAGCCCCTTGGTTGATAAGCCCTTAGGCATCAGGTTGTGGGCTATATTGCGGATTTCTATGATTGAATCGTCGATGATGGATTCTGTTTTGGCAGCTAATCCATTCTGTAAATCCGGCTCTCTTGCATAGATAATTCTTCGGAAATTAATTTTTAATGCTGCTAATAAAGGGCCAATATTATCATGAAGATCGCCCGCAATCCTTTTGCGTTCATCTTCCTGCAGGGTAATCAACTTTTTTAATGTATCGGTCTGCGCCTGTTCTAACGCCAATACCTGTGTCTCCCTTACCTTTTGTTCTTCCAGTAAATTATAAAACAAGCCAAAAGCCATTATGAAAATTTCCAACAAGCTCGCTACAGTCATACCATGTTCATTGATAAAGTAGTTATTTGTCGCTCCTAAATTCCCAAAAAGTTGAACTATGGCCATTATACAGATAACCAGCATTGCCCCGGAAAATATCTTCGCTGTGGCATTATACTTTATAAAAATTATAGGTATGCAAACAATAAGAGAAGCTGAAGAAATGAGCCCTATATGCCATAAAATCATGAGCCCGAATTTAACATGGCTGTTTAGTTTTTGAAAAAGTAACAACAACATTAAAGCAATAAGAAGGTATAAAAACCATTTCATAGCTTTAAGGAGTTTTTCAAGTAACAGAAAAGCCCGCAGCTGCTGGCTGAACACCTGTAGCAATACAAGAACCAGGCAGAGGCTGGCTACTAAGCTGGATATAGGTTTGGCTATTTCGTTAATAATGGGATAGCCGGGATACAAGAAGGGAAATATACGGCCATAATGTAACAGTATCCACCCTGAAGCACCAGTAATATATAACAGGTAGGTGGCAAACACTGTCTTTTTAAATGTGATGAAAGCGAAAATAATTATCGCTGCGATTGTACAAATGATGCCGACATAAAAAAATACGAACCGCTCATAACTTGCATAATTTTTCTGAAGATCTTTTTCACTCAATATTTCATACCTGACGTTGATATTTTTTTGTGCTGCTTTCATAGCAACGAGATAGAAGGAAGGTGTTTCCCCTAATTGAAGCGGAGCTGTATGCCAGATATAATTTCTTCTGGTGTTGAAGTTTACAAGACTGCCTCCACGGTATAGCATCTGACTTGTTCCATCCATATAACATCTGTAGATATCAATAGTGTCAAGGCTGGTATTATCTATTACCAAGTTCTGCTCGGAGTTGAGTTTTGTTGAGTTTATCTTAAGAAGAAAGTAGTGAAATTCACACCCGGTTAACCCAGGGTTGATGCGGTTATTTAAGGCTTTGGAAAAATGAACGGTATCTATACAAAATTGTTTTAAAACTAAGTCAGGAGTATGTGTTGACTCAATGACAAAAATACTATCATAGATCTGAATGTTTTGCGTAAATCCTTTAATATCCGTAATCAAAAAAAAGAGCAGCAGTGTGCACATAACCATCCCGGCATGCTTTAAACGGCAATAATTTAAAAAACATCCTATCATAACTCCGTTTCTTTAAGTCGCTTTGCCAATCAGGTGCTCCGAATTCCAATCATTATGTCTCTTTCCGTGTTTATGGAATGGCAAAAGATGGCAAGCTGTTATCTACAAGAACTTACTGGATAATTTAAATGGGTAAGATTACAATTTAGAGAGGGACGGATGTGGCAGGTGCATTGAAGATAAAAACAAAGATTTAAAGATCAAAGCCCCTCTTAATATTAAAATGGATTTTAACTTTTCAGCTGGTTAAAACTTTTACATCAACTTAAGCATAACGACAATTTATTAATACTGCTTTTCATTAAAATAAATTTGGATCCATCGTTAATCTAAAGCGGTTTTTAATAGTTATCATGATGGAATTGAATCATATCTTTATAAAATAGGGATATTTATGGAAATGCTATTTCAAGTTAACTACAAGTAATAATTAATAAGGGTTCACATACCTCCCACACATCCTGTAAAACTGTTTAACCGCAATGAAAGTATTTTAATGATGGATAATGGCGGTCATTTGCCGATGGCCTGCAATCAAAGATAAAGACTGATTGAAAAATATAGATGGCTGTAATATTTTTTAGTATGTGCAAATAACAGAGCGTGTAAATATCGTTCGATGGACAAGTGATGCCATCATATGATTATGTAGCGATCGACTTTGGCAAGAACAATGACGGATATCTACAAGTGAAGCACACGAAGTAAGAAATTATAACAATGCACAAGGTGAATAACCATTGTTATAATAGAGTTCATTTACGTAAGCACAAACATTAAGTATTATGAAAGTAGTGTTAATTGACGTTTCGTCAAGTGGCCTTTCCGCTGCTATTGAACTATTGATTCCCGGATTAATGTGCCTGTCTCAAAAATTGACGTATTTTGTCGACATTATTGTTCGTGATTTTCTCTTTTTTCAGTTCATCCAGATCTTCCAGGCAGATAATAGCATACGACTTATTTTCTTCATTTTTCAACGGCTTAAGTTCGGCATAAACTTTTAGCGCTTCGCGGCTCCTGCCTTCAAATAGTAAAGCGTGCGCAAGGTTTGTCTTAATTACTACCTGGTTGGGGAACATTTCAAGCGCTTTCCTAGCTGATCGTTCAGACATGTTGAACCTGTCAGCGAATAACGAATACCAGGAACATCCACCATAGTAGTTAAACAATTTATCCTTCAGCAGTATATCCTTAGAAGATAAGTCGGTTAAACTTTTCTCTACTGTTTCAAAGTTAACTTGGAGCGGATCCTTAAAGGCGCCATATTTTAATGAATCGATCATTGATAAATACAGGTCCACTAAATTATTAGCCGTCTGTATCGCCGGTTTGGTATAGGTCGCTTGGTTACCTTTCATTAACTGTTCGCGGATGTGTAAAGATTCAGTCAATAGTTTTTGTGCCTGGTCGAATTTTCCTCTGCTATAATACAGCATGCCCAGGTTGTTTTGGATCTCAGCGATTACGGGATCGTATTCTTGCGGCTTTTTTGAGGATAATCGTTCCATGATCTGCAGGGCCTCACGGTAAGCTTTTTCGGCTTTTGGAAAATCGTAGTTTTCAGCATACATGAGGCCCTGGTTATTTAAAATGCCTGCTAAATCAGGAGCTGCAATTGGAGGCTCGTTTTTTTTCGGATGAATCTTCCGGGCCTCGGCCGTGAAAAAGCGCCTCCATAAATTAGATTCGGGGTATTTGCATATTTTGTAATGTTCCCGCGCTAAAGTGAGATAATCCGCTTTCAGCTTATTCCACTGGTCTGTTTTAATAAGCTGTATTTCGTTGGTTTTTGTATTCAGTTCACAACCTGTTATAACCCTGGCCTGAAGTTTAAACAGGTCTGCCGGAAAATCTAAGTCGGCGCCTATGTTCCAGACCCTGGCAGTCTCATTCCAGTCTGCTGTGAGCACCTTTTTTCCGTCAGGGCTGAAAACTGCGCTGCTAACCGCATCACCGTGATGCAAAGGAGCACCGATTGGCCTGCCTGTGCCAGCCTCCCATAATCGGGCGGTTCGGTCCTTGCTGGCAGTGAGGATCAGGTTTCCGTCCTGGTTAAAAACTGCACCAAATACCTCCAGTTCATGCTTCATTGCAGGACCGATTGGTTTTCCTGTTCGTGCGTCCCAAACGCGGGCCGTCAAATCGCTACTTGCTGTCACGATCTTTTCGCCGTCGGGGCTGAATGCCGCCGTGAAAACGTCACCTTCATGCCGAATCTCTATTGAACCAGGCTTGCCTGTACCAGCATCCCAGGTACGGGCTGTTCGGTCACTGCCTGCCGTTAGAATCATTTTACCATCCGGACTGTAAACGGCATCAAAAACAAGACCCTGGTGCCGCATTGTGGCACCGATTTGCTTACCGGAATTTGCATCCCATATGCAGGCAGTGCTATCCCAGCTTGCCGTTAATATTGTTTTACCATCCGGGCTGAATACCGCACTGCTCACATTCTTTTTATGCGTGATCGTTGCGCCGCTTTGCTTTCCAGTGACCACGTTCCATACCTTAACAGTGTAATCACTGCTTGCAGTCAGTATTTTTTTTGCATCAGGACTGTAAACAGCGCTGCAATAATGCGCTGAAGTAAGTACGTCTTCCTCTCTGATGGCGGCGCAAACCGGGTTTCCCGTGCTTGCAGTAAAAATACGGGCGATATTACCGGCACCTGCTGTTAAAATCTGTTGTCCATTGGGACTATACGCAGCGATA
>CAXSIE010000086.1:0-677 GCA_964237295.1 uncultured Flavihumibacter sp.
TATGATAGTATTGCCATATTCTTTCCAGGTACCCAGTATATAAAGCGTCTTTTTTACAACAAATAATTTTGACCAGAACTGTCCGTTAATCTCCGAAATCCGCTTCCAGGTCTTCCCTTTATTTTCTGATTTAAATATGTGAGTGATTGCCTGCTGATGCTCTGTGCTACCAGGTCCGAAAAAATCATGGGAGGCTATATAACTGCCATCAGGCAAAATGCAAATGCTTGGTGAGCCGAGATATAGCCCTGTAGATGCCGGCCTGTAATCAACCACTATTCCGGGAACAGCAGCGCTGTCAATCATTTGTGCAGCTAAATATCCGGTGGAAAAACAGAGCAGCATCGCTACATATATTGTTCTTTTTTTCATCAGGCTTTAGTTAATCTTCCTATCTGAACAACGGATACCGATTTTCACAGGAACGTCGACTTACGAAGTCTCAACAATAATAGTAAGGCGGCTTGTTTAATGTTGTTTAAGTATTCCTTTTGTCCGGTCAATCTGTGCCTGTGGAATCGGGTAATAATAATCGTTTTTGCCTATCGGAACTACATAATTCAACTTCTTTGATTCATAAGCTGCATAATCAGCAAGCGTGCTTTGTAAGATTCCCCAGCGACGCAAGTCGTAAAAACGATGGCCTTCCAAAGCAAGCTCCAGCCTTCTTTCCCATT
>CAXSIE010000086.1:687-7216 GCA_964237295.1 uncultured Flavihumibacter sp.
TGGCCAGGCGTGCATATGCTGCATTCGGAAAAGAAACATAGGGATTGATTTTGTAATCAGCGGCATTCATAAGGATACCGCCTACTGTCACTTTTTTTGCCGGAAGTTTTGCAGCCCTGTTCCTTACCTTATTTACCAGCGCTAATGCGTTATTCAAATCACCGGTCTCGAGGTAGCATTCTGCGGCCATCAGGTAAACATCAGCAAGGCGTATGATATGCACATTCAAATCGTTTACGTTTGGCGTGCCGGGTACGGTATGGGCACAGACAGCCGCTGCATCAGTAACATTTTTGTATGGAACAAAAGGACCATCATAACCTGCATTCCTGATCCAGCTATTTCCTGCCATAAGTCCCCAATCGCGGTAGGGCACTCCCTGGCGGCCCAGTGTATAATCCAGCCGGGGATCCAAAGCAAGTTGTGTAGGTACCTGGTAAGCGGCGTCAAAACTGGAAGGAAAATAAGAACTGTGCAGGTTTGCAAAATCGGGTAATCCGGCAGCATCTACCCGAAAGGCATTTGCCAGGTCGAACGAGGGATTGAAGAATCCACAGCAACCCACCGGCAGTGAAGCCAAAAAGGGGTTATTCAATATATCGCCTACATTTCCTCTATCTCCTGAGGCGCCATCCTGTACCGATGCCTGCACATCGAAAACAGCTTCCGGAACATTCTTTTTAGTTACATCGAAGTTATCCCTGAAGTCTAGAGTTAACAGGTCGGGTTTGGCAGCTATAACATCTTTAAAAAGTAAGAGCGCTTTATCATATTTTTTTTCATAGAGATAAATTTTACCCAGGTAAGCACTTGCCGCCATTTTTTCAGCGCGTCCTACCTGATTTAAATACTTTGTTACGGGAAGGTTTTGTTGTGCAAACAACATATCTGTTTCTATGTTGGCAATAATATCCTGCTCGTTAGTAACACTTGAAGGATCAGCGGTTTTATCATCAACAAAAGGTACATATTTAAAAACGCGCCATAGGTCAAAGTAGTAGTGGGCGCGAAGGAATCTGGCTTCTGCTTCAATTACAGTGGCTCTGGGAGTGCCTTTTAGTTCTGCTGTATTACTCAACAGTTTCAGTGTATTGTTGGTGCGAAGAATTCCCTCAAACCTGCGATCCCAGATTTCAGATAAAGAACCGTTTGCTGTAATGGGATTGTGCGTTTCAATGGCTCCCAAATCAGGTTGGTCACCAGGATCGCTTCCCTTATGCGCGTTGTCGGCTGCAACTTCACCATACATCCAATGGCTGGGGGCGCTTGCATATGTTCCATAAGTACCACTTAAGTTGCCATTCAGCATGGTATAAGAACTGATTAATGCAGCCTCCACTCCGGAGGTTGTTTGTAATTGAACGGGAGTTAACTGTCCTTGCGGGATGACTTCAAGATAATCGGTCTTGCACGAAGTGGTTATGCTTACAACTATGGTTACAAGACATATTTTATATATTGATAATTTCATAACAGTAATAAATAAATAATTAAAAATTTGCGTTAATACCTACCAGGATCTGCCTTGCGTTCGGGTAAACACCGAAGTCTATCCCTGGTAAACCAAACGTTTGGTTGGCCTGTGAAATCTCCGGATCCATACCGGAGTATTTAGTAACGGTGAAAAGATTTGTTACCGATGCATAAACGCGTAATTTAGAAATGCCTATTTTACTGGAGATATAGTTGCTTTTGATCGAGTACCCCAGCTGCACATTCTTCAGCCTGAAATAAGATCCGTCTTCAATGTAATAGGAAGAGGACTGGTATTCGATTGCGTTGGCTGTGGAAGAAGGCGATGGAATATTTGAGGTGGTATTGGTAGGAGACCATGCATCCAACAACCGCACGCTGCCTGCCGATGGAAAAGCCTGGAAGTCAGTAAAATATTTTGTTTGGTTGTATATTTTATTTCCCTGACTTGTATAAAAGAAGGTGGTAAGCTCAAGATTTTTGTAATAAAAATTCAGGTTTATACCAGCAGTATAAGTTGGTAAGGGACTTCCTAAAATGGTTCGGTCATTGGATGAAAACTTTCCATCACCGTCTACATCGGCAAACCTGATTCCACCAATCCGGGCTCCGGGCTGGGTGCTTTTTGCCACGTCTCCGGAATTTTGAAAAATACCGTCCTGCTGATACCCGTAAAATTCGCCATAGGGTTGCCCTACCATGAAGATTGTTGTGGTAAGACTTCTAAAATTTCCCAATGCCATGTTTTGAACACCGGGCGCTAACGTTACTATTTTATTTTGGTTCCGCGCAAAATTTACTCCGGCATCAAACCTGAAACCATTCTGGTTGGCAGGTTTAAAATGATAATTCAAAACCACTTCCACACCCTGGTTGAGCATGTTGCCTGCATTTACATAAGGCGAGGAAGATAACCCGGCGGTTTGACTTGGAAGCGGTACCGGAAACAACATGCCGGATGTGGTTTTTTTATAAACATCTACCGAGCCATCGAATACACTGTTTAAAATAGCAAAATCAACTCCTACATTGGTTGATTTTACTGTTTCCCATTTAAGCTGCGGATTGCCAATCTGGTTTTGCCGGATACCTGCCGCTAATGTATTAGAGCCTGTAATAGGATAGTAGCTGTTTGTAATTAAAGACTGGTATACGTCTACGGCATTGTTAGCAGGAATGTTCTGGTTGCCTGTTTCACCATAACCTACCCTCACTTTCAAATCCTGAAGCCAGGTAGCCCCTTTCATAAAATTTTCTTCCGATAAACGCCATGCAGCGCTAAAAGCGGAGAAGATGCCATAACGGTTCAACGAGCCAAAAGTGGAGGAACCATCCCTTCTGATAGTTCCGCTGAGTAAATATTTATCACGGAAGGCATAGTCGGCACGGGCGAACAAAGAGTAGAGCGTACTGATGCTTCCGGTTTCTGAATTACTGATATTACTCGAACCGGAATTCAGGTAATAATAGTTCTGATCGCCCAGAACAAAGAATCCGTTCCTGGCGCCGGTTAAGTTTCTTGAACTACTCCGGATGGCCTCCGAACCGGCAAGCACACTAAGATTGTGGTTGTTGTTAAAAATATGTTTATAGTTAACAGTGTTTGTCCATGTCCATTGGGTACCGTATCCCTGTGTGGTGCTGTAAGAATTGGTGGAAGAGCCGGTAGGTGCTTCGAGATTAGGGTAGGTAATACTCTGCTGGTTATAATTATTCAAATTGACTCCAAAGCTGGTACGTACCGCAAAGTTCTTTAAAACCGTAACCTCACCGAATACATTTCCAAATAACCTGTTCTCGCGGGTGAAGTTATCTTTAGCACGGTAGAGCACTGCCAGTGAATTTCTGCCGTCTCCCAGGTTGCTTCCGCGTGGACCGGCGAAATTGCCGGCAATATCATATACCGGGATGATGGTTTGATTTTTATAAACGGAGTTGATTACACTGTTTTCAGCATTGTAGTCTCCCGGAGTATTATTATTTGTAGCGAAACCTATTCCGTCGGTTCTGCTGAACAGGATGTTTTCCCCGAATTTCAGCCTGTTGTTAAAGGCGCCGAATTGTGCATTGCTGCGCACGGAATATCTTTTAAACCCGGTATATCTTACGATCCCTTGTTGGTCCTGGTAATTGGCGGAAACAGAATAGGTAGCATTCTTACCTCCGCCGGTTGCTCCCAGTTGATAGCTTTGCGTATTGCCATTGTGCATGATAGCACGCATCCAGTCGGTTCCGTCCTGACTGGCTTTTGTAATCTGGTAAAAAGTAGCGGGATTGCTGCTATATCTGGCAGGGTCGGCATCTGCCGCGGTAACATTCAAACCTGTAACACTTCCGGCTATCAGGTAGGTGGGCAGAACGGGATCCTGACCTTTGCCATACATCCCTCCAATGGCGTCACCCGGATTTACACCGGCGTTACGATAAGAATTAAATAAGTACTGTGCGTACTGCAGCGGCGTTAAAAACTTCGGGAATGTTTCATAGGCAGGTGTAGAAGTTCCCACATAGCTATCGAACGAAAACTGGGGAGGCCCTTCCTTGCCCTGTCTTGTAGTTATAATTACAACACCATTGTTGGCACGCGATCCATAAATGGAGGCCGCAGATGCGTCTTTCAGCACCTGGATATTTTGAATATCGTTCTGGTTAAGCCAGGACAGCTTACCCTGGTAAGGCACTCCATCAACAACATACAACGGTTCGTTATTATTAATGGTACTGAACCCTCTTATCCTGATCTGGGGAGTTGAACCCGGTGATCCGTCATTAACGATATTCACACCGGCGGCCTTTCCCTGGAGCGCCTCCGTAGCGCTTGCGGCAGATTGTGCCCTGAGCGCCTGCATGTCTACGACGGCGACAGCACCAGTCAAATCTCTTTTGCGCTGCGCCGTATAACCGGTTACCAATACACCTTCAAGCGCCCTCGAATCGGCATCTAAACTAAAGTCAACAACACCCGGACCGGAGAAAGACTTCTCATTTTGATTATAGCCTACAAACGAAAAGACCAACACTCCCTGCTTTTCAGGAACATTCAACCGGTAGCTTCCTTCCGCATCTGTTTGAGTCCCTGTCTTTGTTCCTTTTACTACGATGCTTACACCGGATAATGATTGCCCGGTTGACGACGTAACTTTTCCTGACAAAGGCCAGGTTGCCGGCTGAGAGGAATTATTTGAAGTAGCTGTTTGCGCAAATAATGACAAACTTTTTGCAGAAGAAGCGGTTAGCAATAGCAAAAGAAATATGCTACGGGTCCATGACCTTAATTTTTTATTCATATAGCAAGTGTTTTGATTGTGAAAAAGCATCGGGAAAATAAACCAAAGAATAACCCTCAGGTAATCATTTACCTGAAATGAAATGAGTACGGAAGGAATAAATCTATGCTAATGTATTATTTTTTATAAATCAAATGCTCAAATGGCAACATTATTATTTTAACCAATAATTTATCCGGCTGTTTTTAAGACAAACAATGTCACCTTACAGCAGCCTTATCTCACCAAAATCAATGTTCCTTTATATAGTTGCGTTCGGCCGTCAGCTAATAAAATGTTGGCTACATATACATAAGTGCCACCTTCAGCAAGCCTTCCATTCGTCAGTCCTTTCCAGCCAAATAACGGATCGTTAGCAGGCACATTGGTTTCAACAAATATTCTTTGTCCCCAGCGGTTATAAACCGCAAGCTCTTTAATAAGATGTACATCCTTGTTTCCCATAACATACCATACATCGTTCATCCCGTCGTTATTGGGAGAAAATGCATTCGGTATGGATATCAAACCACCGGCATACGTTTTAATATCTGCATAAGCCGTGTCAACACAATAATTTTCATTGCGGGCGATGAATAAATATTTTTTTGAATAAGCAGGTGTTACAGCAGGAGTTATACAGTTGGAACAGGAAAGAAAATCCGCAGGTTTCCAGGTAACGGATGAAAGGTTTCCGCCTGTTGCGGAACCCGTTAACTGCACCCGGTTAAACCGTAATACCGTGGTGTCGGACGGGGTTACATCCGCAGTAAAAAGCCGGGTGGTTGTATCATCAATGTTATTTGTATAATTGGTTTCATTAACAGCAGGCGAAGGGACTGCCTGCATGGTTCCCCTGTCATTTATAACGGCATAAAGCTGTAAAGTGGCAGGCGATGTTATAATATGAGTCAGGGTATCGCAATTTGCAGGATGCTTTGCCTTAGTATAAAAAACAGGGCCTAATAAAACGGCATTACCGTTTTTGGGATCGCCGTCATAAAATGATACAGGTATGCCGGCATTCACGCTGTCATAAGCATTGTTCATGCAGATCTTAAATTTAACAAGAGTAGTTGAATTTGTATAACAACTTGTTTCAAGTATTTGTATGGTAAGGTCTGGCGGAAAAGTATGTAATGCGGCATTTCCCTTAATAAGGCAACCGTACCGGTTAGCCATCTGCATTTGCAGGATGGATGAATCTGTAACGGTAACAACCGGGCTGGCACAATGAGCGCAACTCAGAGTATACCCTATTGCCGGTAACCAGGAAATAGAGGAGGGATCATAGATAGTAGTCTGGATGGTAACGGGTACTGTTTGCTTTCTGAAAACAGTAGTATCGGAAGGTTGTAACAATACCGTTTCAGCTTTATAATTAAAAGATGCTGTGTTATT
This sequence comes from uncultured Flavihumibacter sp., assembly GCA_964237295.1. Taxonomy (GTDB): domain Bacteria; phylum Bacteroidota; class Bacteroidia; order Chitinophagales; family Chitinophagaceae; genus JADCRZ01. The sequence continues at coordinate 6,828 of CAXSIE010000086.1, forward strand.
GGAATAATCTTTTTCTGCAAAAAGTGTATCAGAAGGAAAACTTACGGGAACGCTTATGCCACGGTTATTTACAACAGCATAAATATTTGCGGCACCGGTTCTTTTAAAATGATGTATAAAAGAAAAGCATTTTCCATCGTATAACTGGTTTACAGTATAAGCCGGCCCTAATAAACGGGCATTGGCGGTTGACGGGTCACCATCGTACAATGCCACTTGTAAGCCCCCGGGTATAATGCCTCTTTTAAAACTGTTGCAAACAGTAAACCAGCCGTAAAGACTATCCGTTCCTGCACATTTGATGCTGTCTATCGTTATTGCAAAATCATCAGCCGGCGGAATTTTTATTACAGCGTATGAAGTGTCCATGCATCCGAATGCATTGGTAA
>CAXSIE010000086.1:7226-9272 GCA_964237295.1 uncultured Flavihumibacter sp.
AAATAAGGATCAGAACATGTGGTACAGTTCAGGTCCTGAGGACTGCTCCACAAATAAGAAGGTGCATTAAAACCGTTGATCACCTGTGCGCCCAATTGCAATGTATCGCCCGGCAGCAGCGTGGCAATTGCAGGTATAACGGTAACGTTAACCTGTAAATTATCAATAAAGCCGATATTGTTTGTATAGTTTTTTTCCGGAATGCCGGTATTGGGCAACTGAAGTGGCTTTGTAGTTCCACTATCATTTAATACACCGAATAGCTGGTTAAGTCCGGGTGCATTGTCAATAATGAACGGGTAGCTGCTACTGCAGCAGTTACCTTTTATAACATCAGGGAAAAAGAACGTAGCTCCTATTTTTTGCGCATTGCCGTTCCGTGGATCTGCATCATAAAAAGTTATCGGTGTTTTTGCGGGGATAGGGGCATACCCGTAATTACAAACCTGCACCATTACCCTGATCTTTGATTGCTGGTAACACTGGCCTGTAGTAAAAGACATAACTCCATCCGGCGTTGGATCGGCAACAGGAATAGGGAAGTATTCCGTAGTATCGTTACAGCTTCCATTTGCAGCGACAAGACGAAACGTATAGTTTCCAGGGTTTGCAAAAACTTGCAGGTAATCTTTATTGGTGCTTACAACTAGTTCAGGCTCCGTGTTAAAACGCATCAGCCACTGGTAAGCGGTTGCATTGAATGAATTATTTATAAACCTGATGCTATCGGTGTACAGGGGCGACTTGGATGCGATGGTTCTTTTATCAGTATAAAACCTGGCGGTTGTGCCGCAGGTAACGATGACATCATCCGAATAAGCTGCGTAACAGGTGGAATCGTTGTTATATGCTTTAAGCGTTACTTTGTATTTACCGGTGCTTGTGAAAGCATGCAACAAACCTGCATTTGTACTCACGGGAACATTATCTATCAACCAGTTACTATTTGCAGCGCCTGATCCCGTACTTGTAAAACGGATAATATCTCCGGGTATGGGGTTCCAGTTATTCCTGGTAAAATTAGCGATGATATTTTCCGCACAGGGTTTATCGCATTCATTTTGCAACAGACCGCTGCGCTGGGTTACAATAGCCGCTTTCATCCGCTTTGCCTGTCCTTCTGTAAATTCATTATGGCAGGCATCATTTCCATAATCCATGATGTTGGCTATCTGGTCCGGAACATCTGATAAGAATGATCCGTTTGAATGATTGGATAGTGTATCGGTAGAACATGAATTACCAGGATTACTGCAGGAACCGGAGTTGCCCGTTGAAGCATCCGGTGGCGTATCGCATACCCGGTCACCATCCGTTTCGCAATTATTATTAATACAATTAAGTCCTTCAAATGTGTGGTATAGACCAAGGTAGTGACCCATTTCATGGGCCAGGGCGGTGCCGCCGCCAATGCCGGCGATAACGATACCATCAATTTTAGCCAGGGGAACAGGAAGATATGCATAACCACTTTCCGGCAGGCGCGTCCAGATACCGCAGGAGAAAGTGGCCAGGTTTTCCGTAACAATATTAGACACAAGCCAGATATTGATATACCGGGAAGGATCCCACCCGACGAGGTTCTTGAGCTTGTCATCTTCGATAAGCTGTTCAACGTTAGAACCGAAAAAGGATGAAGTTCTCGTGATGCCGGTAGTGTTGCCGCCGTCAGGATCTTTTTGTGCGAGGCAAAATCGTATTTTGGTGTCTGCTCCTGCGCTGGAACTATAAGCGCCTGTTTTTCCAAAAATGTCATTGAGATTTTTTACCCCATCAATCACATTCTGATCTGTGATACTGTTAGGATCCTGCATTATTATATGAAAAACAACGGGCAGTGTGTAAATCGTATCATCAAGAGTAGTGATGGCCCTTAATATGCGGGCGTTCATCTCGTCTTCACTTGCTTTGAATTGAGGGTTTTTACGCAGCTCATTCAACCTGGTATCAGTACCGCATGACTGCAATGTAAAACCTGCGCTCGTTTTTTCACCTGATGGAAGTGTTAGAATGTTGGTTTGGGCATCTACTGCAATACAACTTAAT
>CAXSIE010000086.1:9282-14040 GCA_964237295.1 uncultured Flavihumibacter sp.
GAAAGCGATCACCCATAAATACTTTCTCATAACATCATAACCATTCATCATTACACGGGGAAGGGATTGACTTTGTTCTATTATAAATATAACAGGCGGAAGTTGATTTACAACAATTGTTGGTTGATATAGGAGTTTCACCTGTTGGTTTAAAATAGAATAATGTAACGATAGCAATCCTTATGAAAAATAGGTAAAGCCCGTTATGAATTTCATATTACCAATTATTATGCCTAGTTAATCTTAAATTAAAGTACACTCTATCAGTTGCTTTTAGAGTTTTTTAACTACGGAGTAAACGCCGGAGTAGAAGAAGAGGTTAAAAAAACACTTATAAGTTTAGCTACTATATTGTTGCTGTTCCAGCTTTGTTGCTTCCAGTTTCCTTACCTGATCCACTATAACATCGGGAGACAGATACAGCCTGGCTATTTTATCTTTATATTTTTGAGGAAGTTCGGCATGATTTAAAATAAACCGTTTGGTGCAAATGATATACTTTCCCAACCCATGATTAACTGCGTAAGTATCAGCGGCGATTTCTGCGCTTTTTACATAATCCGATGAAAAATAATAGCGATAACCAAACGAAATCATTGCGGCATTACTCCTGCTTTCATAGTCCACAATATGGCCCAGTTCATGACCGATCCAACCTATCATAACATCATCAGGAATCTGATGGATAAGCATTTCAGAATGGATGAGCTTGAAATGAGCACTTATATAGATCCTGTAACTTCTGTTTTTTCTTCTTCGCAGCAGCGTTGTAAAAACAGGCTGGGCCTGCATTACTGAAGTTTTGATGTTTGATTTAAATATAAAACTGATTATAGTCTTTTTCAATTCAGGATAAAAAGACAGCGCCTTAAGAACGTTTTTCTCTATTGTGGCAGGTATCTGTTTATTCTGTCTGAATAGCAAAAATTCAGGGTTAGCCTGGTTGTTTATAGTTGTTTTTGCAGATAACTTCATAATTAACAGCCTGTTCAAAATTATATTCAGCTTATATTAGAACGGTATCTTTTCTATAAAGTTGTAATCAACTATTATAAAATCAGGTAATACATTAACATAAAGATATTTTGCTTTACTTTTTATTAGTTATTTCTATAATAACATTTTTACCTGCATAGCGTGAAAGAGCGGAGCCGCTTAAATTATAAAATAAATGAATACCACTGTCTCATTAAATCAATCCGGAAAGATAATTTTTAAATGCCTTTCTTTTACGGTCGGAAATATACACTTTGGAGCCATCTGTCATGATTACACATTCATCCTCCTTCAAATATTCCTTTATATGTTTCACATTGATAAGATGACTGTCGTGAACCCGGTAAAACTTATGTTCGCCTAGCAAATCCTCATATTTATTTAAAGTTACCGTTGATATGGTATAGGTTTTTTTATCTTTCAAATAAATGATGATATTCTTGTTCTGACTTTCACAACGGATGATATTATCTATGTCTTCAATTGCAATACCTCTTGCTGTCGGTATGCTCATACGTTTTGCATCGCCGGTGCGTGTTTTAGCAATATTAGATTTAAGTTCTTCCAAAAACATATCATACTTCATGGGAAACTCATGTTTAAGCAGGTCTTTTTTAACACGTTTAATGGTTTCTTCCAGGTCGTCCGGGTCAATAGGTTTAAGCAAGTAATTAATGGCGCTGAACTTAAAAGCCTGTATAGCATATTTTTCATGGGCCGTTGTAAATACCACATTGAAATTAAGATTTCCAAGTTGCTGCAACAGTTCAAAAACAGTTTTTCCGTTTATTTCTATGTCGAGGAACAGAAGGTCGGGCTGCATGTTTTTTATACCTGCAAAGGCATCTTCAATGTTTGAAAAAGCAGCCAGAACCTGAATGTCCGCGGCGTGATTTCTTTGTAACAATTGAGTAAGAGAAATAATGCAATGCTTTTCATCATCAACAATTATGGTACGGATCATGCTGCGTTTTGTGTTTCTTTTAAGGGGATTTTTATTTCAACGGATGTTCCTTGTTCAAGGTCATAGATGTTCATGGAAGAATGCGATTGCTTTTTGAAGTTCAGCATTTCTATTCGTTGCCTGGTAATAGCAAGTCCCAGCGATTCTTTCTCCCCGGTAGATGTTTCGGTTTTTCGCCTGGCAGCGGCTTCTCTGCCAATGCCATTGTCTTTTACCATGAGGCTTATCATATTGCCCTCTTTCACGATCCGGATATCAAGTTTCCCGGCACCTGTTTTAGCCGTAAACCCATGCCAGATGCTGTTTTCTGCAAATGGCTGCAGAAGCATTGGCGGCACCATCACTTTATCCTTATCAAATCCGGGGTCTGTTATTATTTCGTAATTAAACTTGTTATCCGTTCTTCTCATTTCCATTTGCAGATAGATCTCTAATATCTCCAGGTCTTTGGCTAAACTGATTTCCTTTTGACCTGAAGCTTCCAATACCATCCGCATGAGTTTTGAAAATTTTACCAGATAATAACTTTGCAGATGCGAATCAGAACCGTTCTGAACGATATAACTGTTGATGGAGTTAAGAGCGTTGAAAATAAAATGAGGGTTCATCTGTGCAAGCAGCATCTTTATCTCCGCTTCAGCAACCCTGGCCCTATTTTTCTTTTTATGATAGAACGAATAAAAAATGGCGGCAATAATTAATACGATGCTGATACCTGCTATGATAGCCTTATTCAACAATTCTTTTTCTCTTGCCTGTTGAAGTTTCCTTTCATTAGCTGCTGCGATTAAAAGCTTTTCCTTATCAAAATTAAATTGTGCCTGGCTGTTAGCGATTTCTTCAAACTTTTTTGCCTTAAAAACACTGTCTCTTAATGTGAAAAATTGCTTGTAAGCATCCAGTGCCTTATCATATTTTCTTTGTGCCAAATATATATCGCTTATGTTAAGCCATGCATAATACTCACCTATGGTATTTTTGTTTGTGTTAGCTTGTTGTAATGATTTTCTGGCATAACCAATAGCAGTGATATACCTGGTGGCAGGCGTAATGTCATTTATTATTAAAATTGAATCCGGCGCATTAAGAATTGTTTTTGACAAAATGTTAAAAGCATCAATTTGTTGATTACCAATTTCTCCGGGTAATGCCAAACCTTCTCTTAGACATGACATCGCTTTTGCGTATTCTTTTTTATCAGCATATATTCGGCTTAAATTAATCAAGCAGCTCCTTTGTGTATTTTTACTACCGGTTTGCCTGGCCATCTCTAATGCCTGCTGAAAATTTTCCAAAGCTTTATTTTGATTGTTTAACTCATAATAAACATTACCCATGTTGGTCAATGTTTCAGCGATTGATTGTTTTCCGCCTATTTTATTGTAGATAGCCAAGGCCTTTTCATAATATACAAGCGCTTTACCATATTGTTCCATTGTTAAATACATAATGCCAATGTTGACATAAATTGCGGCAAGTCCCTCTTCATCTCCCAATTTTTCATAATAGATTTGTGCTTTAATATAACTTTCTATTGCCCTTGGCAAGTTGGACATATACTGATAAGCAACGCCATAACTGTTATAAACCCGGATAAGCGTTTTTGGATTACCGGTTTTTTTATAACAGACCTGAGCTTTATCCAGGTATGCTATAGCGCTGTCGAACTTGCTTAGGTTGATGAATACGTTAGCAATGTTTATATAGGTATTGCCCATCTTTTCCTGCAGGTTAAGCCTGCGAAAAATTGCTTCTGATTTTGCATAGATACTTAAGGCTGTAACATTATCACTCTTCGTCCAGTACAACACTGCTTCACTGTTATACAGGTTGCCAAGCTGTTCTCCGGTTTCCCCTATGCTGCGTGCAATACCGATGGCAGAGTCTGCTATCCGTATACCCTGGTCTAAGTCGGTTTCCTGGTGAAAGAATACCAGCATTCTTAAAAGGGAGAGCATTGCCGTATCCCTTTTAGGATGCGCTTTTAACAGCGCCATTACTGAATCGATACGATGTTGCTGACCATCACAAATTAATAGAGAAAAGCAACAAGCAAGTGTTAGAATTTTTTTCATGTAGTGGCAGCGTTAAACGGTTATTTTCAGATATTTTCATATTTCCACCTTTTTGCCACAGTTATCTTTCGATTCACTGCGCTTATCAGGGAAAATTAATCGTATTTCTTTTAAAGATAGTTTTATGATGTTATGGTGGTAGATAGAATCAGTAAAGCCGGACGCTCATCAGGCCAAAGGGCAGATGGTATCACCGGTTAATCAATTCTATAGTGTACAAGCTTCATATGATGCGGACAAGGAGCTGCAATACCATGTATTGCTTTTGGATGTGATCGTAATATAGGTAATTATTTAAAATAACATCGCTCAATATTTAAAAAATGAATCAATTAATAACAAAACGATTTTTATGAAAACCCTTATTAGTGCGCTTTTTATTTTACAAACTGTGTTTGTTGTTGCACAGCCTTCCTTAACACTCAAAAAGCTGCGTCCCTCTGAGCTGGATGTAAGCAGCTACAAACAGCTTGCAGTAGGAGATATCGTTGGGCCACTCGGAACTAAAACAGAACAAAGCCTGGACCTCACCGATGCGCTTACCGCAAAACTTTTTAATGCAAACACTTTGGAAGTAATAGACCGGAACGCACTTGATAATATTTTAGGCGGACAAAAATTTAAAGACCTTCAGGTTATTGATGATGCTACAAAACAAGCATTGAATAAAAAGCTGAGCAATGCGGTATTGATTACCGGCCGCATACAAAGTGAAAAGTTACA
>CAXSIE010000087.1:0-10150 GCA_964237295.1 uncultured Flavihumibacter sp.
GACTATGGGCAAAATGCCCGGAGTGCAACTATATATGTACCGTTTCAGATCTGCGTGAACAATTGTTTGTTTGTCCGAAATGCAACTATCACCATAGGATTGGCAGTGATGAGTATTTTGAAATTTTATTCGATAATGGATTTACAATCATGTTCGAGAACATACGCTCGCATGACTTCCTGAACTTTACTGATTTAAAATCTTATCAGAAACGGCTGGAAGAAGCATGGAAAAAAACGGAGATCAGCGACTCCATACGTGTTGCAACAGGATCTATAAATGAACTCTCCATAGTTGTAGCCTGTATGGATTTCGAGTTTATAGGAGGCTCGCTCGGAAGTGTAATGGGTGAACGCATTTCACGCGCTATTGATCATTGCATTGAAAACGATACTCCCCTGCTGATCATTTGCAAAAGCGGCGGCGCCCGTATGATGGAAAGCGCTTTTTCACTGATGCAGCTTGCAAAGGTTTCCGGCAAGCTATCGCAATTAACAGATGCCAGGCTACCCTATATATCCTTATTGACCGATCCTTCATTCGGCGGAATCTCCGCTTCTTTTGGCATGCTGGGTGATCTTAATATTGCTGAGCCCGGCGCCCTGATCGGATTTGCAGGTCCCCGTGTAATAAAGGAAACTATTAAACGCGACCTGCCCAGTGGCTTTCAACGCAGTGAATTTTTACTTGAACATGGCTTTTTGGATTTTATAGTTGACCGTAAAAATTTAAAAGAAAAGCTGGCAACGGTGTTGTTCCTGCTGAAGCATTAGTTCAGCTAACAGCAAAAACCAAGATTCACACAAACAAAAATGGCAGACAAAACAAAGATAGAAATCAGGAACAGATCGGCTTTCCACGATTTTTTTATAGAAGATACCTATACCGCGGGTATAGTGCTTGCAGGAACGGAAGTAAAAGCCATACGAACCGGTAAAGTGAGTTTTAACGACAGCTACTGCATTTTTCACCAGGGTGAGTTGTTTGTTAAAAGCCTTCACATATCTGAATATTCATTTGGAACCACACAGCGGCATGAACCGATGCAGGAACGTAAATTATTGCTTACCAAAAGAGAACTGAAGAAGATGGAAACCAAAATGACTGAGAAAGGTTATACTATTGTACCGTTAAAAATTTTTTTTAATGATAAGAATTTTGCAAAAATTGAAATAGGACTTGGTAAGGGCAAGAAACTTCACGACAAACGCGAAACAATTAAAAAAAGGGATGTTGAAAAAGAGATTAAAAGATACTTAAAATAAGGTTTTAACAAAAACTACCATAAAATTTTCCCTAATCTTCAAGCCATGAGATCAATTGCTCTATCCGTTTTGCTTTTTATATTCCATGCTTCTTATTCACAGTCAATAAGTGGCAGCTGGTACGGAAAGGCCGATGCTATGATGATGGGCAGCAATAATAATTACCTTACAGAACTGATCATCAAACAAAAAGGGGATGAATTTGAAGGCTTGTTCGGCTATTATTTTAAGGATGGCTATAAGAGTTTCTTTGTACGCGGGAAGATTGATAAAAAAACAAAAACATTTGCGATCAGAAGAGTCCCGGTTACTTATTTCAGATCTGTTAATATAGACGGCGTTGACTGTATGATGGATTTTTTAGGAACCATTATGGCATCGAAAGTTCAGACTACCATTATTGGCAGGCTCACCGTGGATCCTAAGTATTCTTATACATGCCCGGAGATGAAAGTAATCTATACCCTTGATAACAATGAATACGGCCAGGACAGCCTTATAAAAAACAGTATTGCAAGAAAGCTCTGGTCGCCGAGAAAGGAAGAGATCATTGTAAACAACGAGCCTGTTATCAATCCCCCTGGTCTAAGGAAAGATACGATTGCAGTGGAAGATGTTTCTTTACAATTGCTGAGGGAAAACTTTGACAAACGCTCCACCATAGTAAACAAAGAGATAGAAATAGAATCCGACTCGGTGCGTATAAGTTTTTATGATAATGGCGACATTGATGGAGACAGTATCAGTGTATTTTTAAATAAAGCTCCGATAGTCACCAAACAGGAACTGACAGCCCAGGCATTGAACATATACATTAAACTCGATCCTAAAAAGGATATCAATGAGGTTACCATGTTCGCTGAAAACCTGGGCAAATACCCTCCTAATACCGCTTTGATGGTGGTGAACGACGGGGAGCACCGGTATGAAATTTATTTGTCGAGCAGTTTGTCGCAGAATGCTTCGGTGCGGTTAAAGCGGAAGAAGAAATAAGCCCGGACTGTGATGTAGCTGATTTGATGATGGACATGATCTGTAACTAATGGTAAATAGTCCATCATCAAATCAGCTACATCACAGTTCAAAACAGCTCTGTCTGAGGATTGTTTTTATCCGACTTGACCACCCACTCGAATTCAGTGCTTTTTGTAAAATCGGTAAGCTTGCTGCCTACCGCTTTCCAACCCATCACTTCAACCAGTTTAGGCACTTTGAATTTTTGTTCCCTTGCCTGGGCTCCCCTGCCGGTTCTGATTATTATGGAAGGGTCTTCTCCGGTGGTAACGGCTTTCAGGTAATTTTCCGCGCCTTCTTTAATAAACAAAAATTTGTTTTGCAACGTAGTGGTTTCAATTTTAAAGCGCTTGATATTAAACTGGAGCTTATCATTATCATAATACACTGCCGTAACAATTTTATCAGGAACAAATTTTTCAATCAGCAGCATATTATCTGCATCGAAACGCTGGGTTAACTCCTGGTCTGTTATTTCGTAGGCGCCCTCTTTATATACAGTCAGCAATTTATCATCTCCTTCAAACATGCCCAGGTAATTACCTTTCTCTTCCGTGTTCAGTCTGCCGAACTGGTCGTCGAACCAGAGCTTGCGGCCACTAAGCGTAGAGCGGCCGGCTTCTTTAAATTTCACATTTTTGATGGGATACTTCGTAACCTGGTTGCCTAAGCTGCTACGCCCTTTGATGTCGAGCTCTTCAAAAGAAAAATCGAGCTCTTTAATCCGCGCAGTACAATTCGGACTTAATATGATCTTAACCACTTCCGCTTCACCGTTTGGATTTACAGAAAAATAATGCACCTTACTTTTATCTTCGCCTTTGGTAAGATCATATTCCTTATCCCTGGTGATGCCGGTTACATTGAAACGTTTTCCGAACCTCACCCCGGATTTGCCTTCGAGGTAAATCATGTTATAAGTGGTACGTTCGTTATTTTTCTGAAAGACTGCTACATGAATGATGTCTTTGCCAATGAAAGCTTTTTCCGCCACTTTCACTACTTTCATCTTCCCTGATTTGGTAAAAGCGATGATATCGTCGAGGTCGGAGCAATCGGCAACGAACTCATCTTTCTTTAAACCGGTTCCGATAAATCCATCCGATCTGTTAACATACACTTTGGCGTTTGCTATGGCAACATGTTTGGCTTCTATCGTGTCGAACAAACGGATTTCCGTTTTTCTTTCGCGGCCCTTACCATATTTCTTAAGCAGGTTCTCATAGTACGATACTGCAAAATCAACCAGATTGGCGATATCGTGTTTCACCTGTTTTATCTCTGCTTCCAGACCTTTGATCTGGCGAACCAGGTCTTCAATATCGAGCTTATAGATGCGCCTTACAGGTTTCTCCGTAAGCTTGATAATGTCTTCCCTGCTGATGTCTTTTCTTAATAACTTTTTAAAAGGTTCGAAAGCCTTGTCGATGGCTTCCAAAACCTTATCCCAGGTATCATGCTTTTTCTCGAGTTCTTTATAGATCTTTTCTTCAAAAAATATTTTCTCCAGGGAAGTAAAATGCCATTTATCCTGAAGCTCCGCCAGCTTAATCTCCAGTTCCCGGCGTAACAGCTCTTTTGTGTTATCTGCGGATGTTCTCAACAATTCATACACACCCAGAAACTTTGGCGTATCCCCTGCTATTACACAGGTATTGGGAGAGATGCTCACTTCACAATCGGTAAACGCATACAGCGCGTCAATGGTAATATCGGGTGAGATGCCGGGAGCCAGGTCAATCGCCAATTCTACTTCGGCGGCAGTATTATCGGTAACTTTTTTAATTTTTATTTTACCCTGGTCGTTTGCTTTTATGATAGAGTCAATAAGTTGCGGGGTGGTTACTCCGTATGGTACATCTTTTATTACCAGGGTTTTCTTATCAAGTTCCTCAATATGCACCCGTATCCTTACTTTACCACCGCGCCTCCCTTCATTGTAATGGGTAACATCCATCATTCCCCCGGTTTGAAAATCAGGATAGAATTCTATCTTTTTTCCGCGCAGGTAACGGATAGATGCTTCAATCAGTTCGCAGAAATTATGCGGAAGAATTTTTGTTGCAAGGCCTACGGCAATTCCCTCGGCCCCTTGTGCGAGCAACAAAGGAAATTTCATAGGAAGGGTTACCGGCTCACTTTTTCTTCCATCGTAACTGATTGCCCAATCGGTAATTTTAGCGTTGAAGGCAACGTCAAGCGCGAATTTTGAAAGTCTTGCCTCGATATAACGGGATGCGGCAGCCGAAGCGCCTGTTCTTACATCACCCCAGTTACCCTGGGTATCAATCAGGAGATCCTTTTGCCCCAGGTTTACCAGCGCATCTCCGATGCTTACATCACCGTGCGGGTGGTATTGCATAGACTGACCGATAATATTTGCCACCTTATTAAAGCGGCCATCATCCATTTCTTTCATTGCATGAAGGATGCGCCGCTGCACCGGTTTCAACCCATCTTCAAGAGCCGGCACAGCACGTTCCAGTATCACATAAGAAGCATACTCCAGGAACCAGGTCTGGTATTGCCCGGATACGCCTGATTTGTCATCCGTTAAATGATGCGGTTTATTTTCTTCACTCATTGCTTATCTGTTAAACTTTAAAATGCTGTTTACCTGTTTTACCCATTACTAACTTTGCAGGTAATCTCCGGTTAATTAACAAGTACATTTTGCAAAGCTTTGGCTTTTACTTCAAAGTCCTTCATGTTTCTTAACCCGCCCTGGGCATCTAGCTGTTCGGCTGCAACCATTGTTTTGAGTCGCCATAAAAGGTAAGCATCGCCGGTAGTATGGGTTGCCTTATTTAAGTATGCCTGGATCAGTTTATTTGTTTTGATCCAGTCTGTATTGATGAACCTTAGCAATTCTTTATCATAAAAATCATCTTCATATTGCTGCAGTTTCTTTCCGCCTTCCAACAGTCTTACACTTTTGTTTGCTTCGCATAATTTCTGCCATTCATCCGGGTCTGTCTCGAATTCAGCGGGTGAGATTACCCTGGCAAGTTTTCTTGCTTTTAAAAATTCTTTTGGCTGAATTTCAAACAGGTTGACCGGATAAAAAATATGGCCCTTCTCATTGATGAACGGAAGGTTATTCAGGTAAAGAATATAGATCCTTCCCTGGAATTTTTTTAGCTGGCTTATCAACCAGTAATATCCGCTTACATCGTGTTTGTTCTGAGCGGCCCATATCCAAACTGTTTCTGGGGGATCGTTTTCCAGGAGGCTGATCAAATCGGCTACAGTTTTATTATCATCTATTGAACCGTTATCCACCGTACCATCATAGTCACCGCCGGCCAACACTTCGCGCCACCATTGCATGCGATTTTCAATGCCTTCTTTGGCATAGATATTTTGTAATGGACCAACGGCAAAATCATCTTTAATCTCGATGATATTACCGCGAAGGGTGTCGTCCAGTTCGAAACTTTTTTTCAACACTGCTACATCTGCCTGTTGAAATACTATGTGGATCATTTTTAATTATTGTTTGCAGTTCTTTTAACCACAGATGAGAAACCAGAGATTAAGAAGAGTTACACAGAGGAAGTCTCTGTGCACCCTCTTCCTAATCTCCGGTTTCTCCTCTATGGTTAAAAAATTAATTAGGGTCCAACCCTGCAACGTCATTGAGCAGGTCCACTTCCACTTTTAAGTTGCCGATGATAAAATCCTGGCGCTGCTGTGTGTTTTTACCCATATAGTATTCCAGCAATTGCTGGATATGCGTATCGGGCATCATCAGTACCGGCTGCACCCGCATATCGGGACCAATGAAGCGGCCAAATTCATCAGGACTGATCTCACCCAATCCTTTAAAGCGTGTGGTTTCCGGTTTGTTACCTAATTTTTTGGTGGCTGCCTGCTTTTCACTCTCATCATAACAGTAAATTGTTTGCTGCTTGTTGCGCACACGGAACAGCGGGGTTTCCAGAATATACAGATGATTGTTCTTTACCAGATCCGGGAAGAACTGCAAAAAGAACGTCATCATCAACAAACGGATGTGCATGCCATCCACATCAGCATCCGTAGCAATGATGATGTTATTGTAACGCAGTCCTTCATAGCCCTCCTCTATATTCAGCGCATGCTGAAGCAGGTTGAATTCTTCATTTTCATAAACGATCTTTTTTGTTAAGCCAAAACAGTTCAACGGCTTACCCCTCAAACTGAATACAGCCTGTGTTTCAACACTTCTTGATTTGGTGATGGAGCCACTGGCGGAGTCGCCTTCTGTGATAAAGATGGTGCTTTCTTTTTGCTTTTCTACGATCTTATCTTTCTCCCTTCCACTGGGTTCGTCGTTGTAATGAAAACGGCAGTCGCGCAGTTTTTTATTATGAAGGTTGGCTTTTTTAGCCCTTTCGTTAGCGAGCTTTTTTATACCGGCCATATCCTTGCGTTCGCGCTCACTTTGTTCGATACGCCTTCTCAGCGCATCAGCAACCGCAGGATTTCTATGAAGGAAATTATTTAATTCTTTAGTAAGAAAATCGCCGATAAAATTCCGCACGGTAGGCCCATCCTCATAAACAACCTGGGAGCCAAGCTTTGTTTTGGTCTGACTTTCAAAAACAGGTTCCTGAACACGAATGGAGATAGCAGCGCAGATGCTTGCGCGGATATCTCCTACCTCATAATCCTTTTTAAAAAAATCACGGATGGTTTTAATGAAAGCTTCCTTGAAAGCAAGGAGGTGTGTACCTCCCTGGGTGGTAAACTGTCCGTTTACAAAACTGTAATATTCCTCACCATATTGGTTTCCATGTGTAAGGGCCACTTCTATATCGGGTCCTTTAAGATGAATGATGGGGTAACGTATCTCAATCGAATCTGTTTTACGTTGCAAAAGATCCAGCAGGCCATTTTTACTAACATATCTTTTTCCGTTCAGGTTGATAACCATGCCTGCATTAAGATAACAGTAGTTCCAGAGTTGACTGTCCAGGTGGTCCTGCAGGTAATGAAACTTTTTAAATACGGTATCATCCGGAATAAAAGTTACCAGTGTGCCATTTTCTTCCGAGCTTTTTGCTTCTTTAAACTCCTTTACCAGAACTCCTTTCTCAAATTCAGCCGCTTTCTCCTTTCCTTCCCTGAAGGCTGTTACCTTAAAATAATTGCTTAAAGCATTAACGGCTTTAGTACCTACGCCATTCAGTCCTACACTTTTTTGAAAAGCTTTGCTATCATATTTGGCACCGGTATTTATTTTACTTACCACGTCTACCACTTTACCGAGGGGGATGCCGCGCCCGTAATCGCGCACGGTTACGGTTTTATCTTCTATGGTAATATCAATATGCTTTCCATAGCCCATGGTGTGCTCATCAACACAGTTATCGAGCACTTCTTTTAGCAATACATAAATACCATCATCATGACTGCTGCCATCACCCAGTTTACCTATATACATTCCGGGCCGGAGGCGTATGTGTTCCCGCCAGTCGAGGCTTTTGATGCTTTCCTCCGTATAATCAAACAAATTTTTTTCTGCCATATCGAATCTTATACGCTATTGGTTCAAATAAATTTCAACTATTACCGTTTTAACTAAAACTTTTAGTAATATCCGGTGCAAATATATACAAACAGGTCAAAATAATCACCATCCAAATTATACAGCAGCCTGAATAATTAAATGTATGCATGACATTAAAACAGGAATACCTACTTTTGCGGATTCCAAAACGGACCTGCTAATATTATGTTAATCTATTGGAATTACTTTTGATAACGCATTATTTAAACCGACAAACAATAATTATGAAAAACAAAATCTTATTGGTCAGCTTTCTGATCGTATCCATTCCACTGTTGATTACGAGTTGCGTATCGAAGAAAATATTTCTCGCTTCACAGTCAGCCCTTCAAAGCGCGCGTACAGATAGCAACAGGCTGGCGAACCAAGTAACCGATCTTGAAAAAAGTATTGCAGACCTTAACAGCAAAGGCGCCGGCCTCCAGCAAAATCTAAATGACCTGAAAGGCCAGTTAGAGTCAACCAGTAAGGATGCTGCGGGTAAAATCGCATCACAACAATCGTTGTTGAACAAGAGTAAGGAAGAAATCGCTTCGCAGCAGCAAAAGCTTGCTTCCCTGCAGGGTTTGCTGGAACAGCAGAAAAAAAATGCGGACGCCCTTCGTCAAAAGATGGCAGATGCGCTGGTCAAATTCAATTCCAACGAACTGACGGTAGCCGTTAAGAATGGCAAAGTGTATGTAAGTTTACAGGAGAGCCTGCTGTTTCCTTCGGGAAGCGCGATGGTGAATCCTAAAGGTAAGGAAGCCCTGGGCAAGCTGGCTGAAGTACTCAATTCAAACCCTGATATCAATGTAAACATTGAAGGGCACACAGATTCCATCCCTATCCGTAACCGGTTTGAAGACAACTGGGCGCTGAGCACTGCAAGGGCAACATCCATCGTGCGCATACTTACAAAAGATTACAAAGTGGAACCGGTGAGGGTGGTAGCTTCCGGTCATAGTTCTTATGACCCCCTGGAAAGCAATTCCGATGCTGAGGGAAGGGCTAAAAACCGGCGGACGGAGATTATACTTACTCCGAAGCTTGATGAGTTGTATAATTTGATTAACGGGAATGGATGATTTGCGTTAGTATAAATTGTAAACCATAAATTATAAAAGGTCTGGATTTATCCCGGCCTTTTTTTATCATCAAACTTTTATGGTATTTTATTTTGCGGATTTGAAAGTAATAATAATTACTATATTTGCGGCTCGTAAAAAAGACTCTGTAGCTCAGTTGGTAGAGCAGCTGACTCTTAATCAGCGGGTCCAGGGTTCAAGTCCCTGCGGGGTCACATGGTAGTCAGTATTTTATAACAGTTAAATCCTTTTGAAAACTTTAATTGTGTACACAATCGTGTACATTTATGATAGCGCTATTTTGGTATTAAAGGCGAAGATGCAGCCGTTAGAAAGGGTCCAGGTGAGAAATTTAAAAAGTTGGTGAATGAAAAGGCTACAAAGGCCATTGGCGAAACACAATACTGCGAAGTCGGGCCATCGGTAAAGGTTCAAATACTGGATTCAGCTAAGGATTGGAAAAAAATTAAAGTTGTTGAGCCGGATTGGCTTACGGATACTTATATAGAATGGATACCGGCGAAAAATATTATTGGTTTAGATGATCCCGATTTACAACCATTGGATAAACTTGATGCAGCAACCTATGAAATAATCAAGGTACAGCGCAACCCAACAGTAAAAAATTTCTATATTTTTTTGAAAAAGAAACCTGATGATAAGGTATATGTCAATCGATTTATAAAAGCGTTCAGGTTGGAAAATTGCAGCGGAAAATGCAACATAAGTATATATGATTCTGGAACCATTGAAGATTTAGTTGATAAATATCCAATTGAAGGAAAGGAGTACTTGAAGCTTGCCGATCACTTTGTATCTGCGTCAAGTTTTGATGTTCCAGATGCCAATGAGTGGTATCCGTATCAAGATAGTAAATACAAAGAATTAGGAGGCAAGCACTGGAAGAAAGAGCCAGTTAAGTAATTATATAATTTTCACATCACATCCAATATCCCAGATAAAAATCGTTATCCGTTATTAGCCGCCCTGCCGGTAATCTTAGTATGTATTAAACAATGCCCACCTCTTCTCAACCTTCAAGGTCTTCTGAAAACGCAGAAAGGGATTCTTACAATAATCTTTTATCATACATAAAATATGCCTTGACTTTCGGTGGCGTTGTTATAACCACCATTTTGACAATAGTTACTATTACAACATATCAGAATGTTAAGGAGTATAAAGATGACGTAAAAGAAACAATAACTGACTTAAAGAGCGACCTCAAAAATACAAAGCAGGAATACATC
>CAXSIE010000087.1:10160-14011 GCA_964237295.1 uncultured Flavihumibacter sp.
CAACAGCATAAAAGACTCGAGAGAAGATTTTAAACAAAAAATTGCAGACTTCGAAAATCAAGCGAAAACGGGTATTTCACAAATAAAAGATAATGCCGAAGCCGTTGCTCGTATATCAGTGGATAAAACACTTAGGGAACAATTTGAAAGTAGAAACATCAGAGAAATTATTTCACAAACAGCCGATGACAGACTTAGGGGGCAAGCGGGAGTTATTCTTGATCAAAAGGTGAAGGAAAGAACTCGGGACATAGAAGATCAGACATACGCGATTGCTCGTCTTTCAATTGCACTTGATGGAACTTCGAGAGGCGATCGATCCTATTTCGATTTGTTGGATAGCATGAGGCGCTTACATAAGTTACCAATAGTCAGATCTTTGGCAGGATCTTTCCTGAGACAAAAAATTACGGATTGGGAACATGGGTATGATTATCAAGACCAAACCCACTCATCAAATTCCCAAATTATTCTTCCACTAAAAATGGTTGGTGTTTCTTCTGAAGATCTAAAGAATAAGGGGGTCGATACAATCATTCAAGCTGTTGTAAAAGATATTTTTATAAACCCGAATCTACATGATGTGATAGAAGAATTTATTTTGATATCCAGATTGTCTCAAAAAGAATTCAAATTATTTGATACGATAGCTATTAAAACATGGTTCAAGAATGAGTACCCTAAAAAAATTGAAGACATTAAGAAGCGTGTGGCTGAAAAAAAATTTAAATTTATTGCAGGAGAAAACTATGTTGACGAAAATGGCGATCAAAATATTAGGATTCGAATGAGGCAATAAATTTAAGCCAGGGGAAGGGAGGCAAGTTTAAGTAGTTCAATATCCAAGGGAAAACCGCATCCGGCTCTATACTGCTGCTTCAAACAATGCGGGGCTTTTGCGCGGGCTCTGTGGATAATTTACTATCTGTTGGCTGAAATTAAACTAACCCTACATGGCAAGACCAAGAGTTTTCATTAGTTCAACTTTTTTTGACTTGAGACAAGTCCGAGCAGACCTTGAAAGATTTGTAAAGGAATTAGGTTACGACACTGTGAGAAATGAGACAGGTACTATTCCGTATGGAAGAGAGGAAAGACTTGAAGAGTATTGTTACAAAGAAATCAGTGAAATAGATATTTTAGTTGGGATAGTGGGAGGAAGATACGGTAGTGAAGCAGAGCGAGGAAACTATTCAATTACACAAGTCGAAATTAAAACGGCTATTGAGCAAAATAAGCAAGTTTACATTTTTATCGAAAAAAGTGTTCTTGCAGAATATCAAACCTATTTGATTAATAAAGAGAATGAAACAACAAAATATAAGTTTGTAGATGACAAACGTATTTATAAGTTTATAGAAGAGATATATGCTCTACCAAAGAATAATATTTTACAACCTTTTGAAACTGCATTAGATATTACAAACTTTTTACGAGAACAATGGGCAGGGTTATTTAGAGAATTGCTCATTCAACAAACACGTAAAGCACAATACGAGAGGGTTTCATCTAAAGTAGACGAATTAACTGAAGTCGCTACAACATTGCAAACATATTTAGAGAATGTACTTCAAAGCGTTAGTAAGGAAAAATCTAAGACAACTAATCTAATTATTCATGAGAAAAAGAGATTAGAACAAGCATTGCTTAAAAAAAGATTAAAAGACCTTCGATATATCTCACATTTAGAAATTAATCACTTGTTGGACATAGATCACATAATTAATAGTCTACAAAATACATCAACAATTGAAGAACTGAAAATTGATTTGCAGAGTAAGAGTAAACAACCGTCAGGAAAGGACTGGTCATATAATTGCTTATTGAATCCATCTAGTTTTGAAGACTTGAATACCGCTAGAAAAATACTAAGCCTTGATGAGTATTTACTTTCAGAGGAAGAACAAAAAAAGATGGAAACTCGATACAAGGTTCGGCCGCCTATCAGGAAACCAAAGGAATCTTGACAAATTTCAGCCAACATAAAATATTGACCAATAGTGAAGGTGGATGATGGAGCAATGGGCAGCACTCTTGCTATTAAGTTTGGTTCATTAGGAATGACAATAGTAAATAAGATGTAACAACCAAAAATCGCGGTTTATCACAAGAGGCAATAACAAATACCTTCTTTTTGTTAAAATAGAAACGGATACCCTGCTGTAATTATATGTTAGCCAAAATACTAATCTTATTGTTTTTTAATCATGCCAGTTATATTTGACACTACCCCAGTTTTTCCAGTTGAAAAAAATTCAATTATTGCTAAATATATGGACCTTGGAAAGTTCATATCTATGTTAACCAATAACTCATTATTTTTTTGCAGGCTTGATAAGCTTGAAGACCAATTTGAGGGAACAACTTCAAGAAGAAATTTTGATCTTCGTGTTCAATACTATAAACAATTAAGAGACATTCCGTTTTATGAAGAACCTCCATCCGACGAAGAAATTTTGAAAATGGTAGGCCAAACCTATACATTGCAGGAAAAACTTAAGCATTTGACCTGTATCAATTGTTGGAATAAATACGATCAGGAGTCTGCAGCATTATGGAAAATTTATTCTGATTTCGGAAAAGGAATAATGATAAAAACCTGTGTTGAGAATTTAATTAATAGTCTCGAAGTCGAAGAAAAAGAAATCCACCTAAGTAAAGTAAAATATATTGACTTTGAAAATGAATTGATGCAGGACGGAGCAACCTCGTATCCCATTATACATAAGCATAACTCATACTCTTATGAAGAAGAAATTAGAATGTTTTTGGAAGTTAAAGGTGATAGTAATTGGACTTATGATTGGAAGCAAGAGGAAGTTGAAGAAGGAAAATATTGTAAAGTAGACCTCAACAAGTTAATTATTGAAATTATAATCGGGCCATTTTCTCAAAAATGGCTCTTTAATTCTGTTGTTGAAATATTAAAGCGATTTAACATAAAATCTAAATTATCTTTTTAATCAACACTTGCATTTTCCACTTTCTCGCCTTACATTGATGCTCCTTCATTTGAATGCTGGTGTCCAAGGCTTTTTACAACTATCCTACCCCAATATTTGTATCTAGTGTCGGAGTCGGAACAAAATTTGCATAATTCAAATAGATATTGTAGTATTAGATAAGAATTGTTTGTAAGGGTAAACTACTATATCTTTGCACAATTCAAAAAGCCACTACACTCTACGCCACAGTCTTTAACCTATGATATTCTAAGAGTTTTCAGTTACTTTTTTGTTTTAACAACTAGTTCATATCTGTATCTTAAGAATTAACGTTAATTTACCTTACGAAGGCAATTTCATATAAACTTACACTACCATGGACAAATCGCTGTTAATTGCCATCCTCCTATTCATTACTTCATGTAGTTATGTCATTTACAAGTTTGTTAAATCTTATCTTGACATAAACATTATTAAGAACAAGAAAGCTAAAGTTACCATTGAAAGATGGGACGGTCGAAAATATACCGTCAACACCAATTCCAAAAAAACAAAGGATCTGCTCGAATCCGCTGAGACTTTTCTGCATAACTAACTTATCTCAATTAAATAATTGGAAAAAGCTTTACCTAAAGGTAAGAGGCAAGGCGAAGCACAATTAATAGGGGTTGGCTTTGGCACGTCCTTATCTCTTTTAACTAATTGGTTGGCTAACGATCGTCCATTAAAGCCCTATCTCGTTATATCTCTTCCTACCATTACAGCAGTAATTGCATGGTGCAGCATTGAAGTTAGCATGATGCGGAAACAAAAGAAGTTAAAGGCGCTCAAGGCAAAATTAAAAAACGACATTGATGAACGTTTAAATAAGTCTGGGATCAGCGCTAAAGAAAGACAGGAGTTAGT
>CAXSIE010000088.1:0-13972 GCA_964237295.1 uncultured Flavihumibacter sp.
CGGCATCTTTCCGCCTTCGTTAACCAGGTGGGCACACGAGGTCGTGGTAATTCAGGTTACGACCTGAACAGCATTCCCGAAGCTGCTATAGACCGCATTGAAATTCTTCGGGATGGCGCTTCCGCACAGTATGGATCGGATACTATTGCCGGCGTAATTAATATCATTCTGAAAAAAGATGTTAAGCATTTGAATATTTTAACCAGTGTCAGCGGTTATTACGATCATAAATACAATTCACTTAACAGTGTGGACCCTACCCAGTTCTATACAGGATCACAGGTAGATGGAAAAACATTTACTGCTTCACTAAACTATGGCCTGCCCATAGGTAAAAACGGCGGCTTCATTAATGCAGGCGCTAATTTCTTAACACAGGGTAAAACCTTCAGGGCAGCGCCCGATACCAATATATCAAGTAATGCAAAGGCATTACCGGTAAATGTATGGCGCAGGGCTTTTGGTGATGGCGCGGTTAATTCAGGCGGGGCCATGGTAAATGCTGAGCTTCCGATAGCAGGAACCCAGGCAAAATTTTATTTCTTCGGCGGTTATAACCATAAACGTTCCAATGTGTATGCCTGGACGCGCAACTTCCCGAATAACCGTACAAAATATCCAACTGACCTTCAGGGAAATCTGATTTTCGTTCCTGATATAATGCGTAAGGGCAGTACAGGAAATGTTTACTACAATCCTCAGGAAAATGTAAATATTTCGGATGCCTCCTATGCATTTGGATTTAAAGGCGCCACGCATAGCGGATGGGATTGGGATATTAGTAATGCAATAGGATATAATAACTTTCATTATTATGGTCATAAAACCTTCAACGCCTCTTTACCTGTAGCTATTCAGGCCACTAAAAACGACTTTGATGATGGAGGTTTTTCCTTTCTGCAAAATACCACCAATCTGGATGTGAACAAACGCTTCACCAATGTTGCGCAAGGTTTAACGGTATCTTTCGGCGGTGAATTGCGCTATGAAAAATACAACCTGTATGCCGGTGAAACAGGTTCTTATAGCGCCGGAGGTGCGTATTATATTCTTCCCGGATCAAAAGATACCGTTTTTAAAAATTCCGGTTCTCAGGGTTACCCTGGCTACCAGCCTTCTGATGAAGTAAAAGTACACCGCACCAATGTTGGCGGTTATTTTGACCTGGCACTTGACATTACAAAAGACTGGCTGGTGGATGGTGCGGCACGCTTCGAAAACTATTCTGATTTTGGTTTTGTAAATACTTACAAGTTAGCTACCCGCTATAAATTAACAGACAATTTTAGCCTCAGGGGTTCAGTCAGCACAGGTTTTCGCGCCCCTTCCCTGCAGCAAATCAATTTCAGTAACACCAACACCAATATTATAGCAGGGCAGCTTCAATATGTAAAACTTTCTCCTAACTCAAGCCCTATAACAAAAGCAGCCGGAGTGCCCAAATTAAAACAGGAACAATCCTTAAATGCCAGCCTGGGTTTCGCTTGGAAACCACTTCAAAATCTAACCATTACTGTTGACGGCTACCGGGTGAAATTAAAGAACAGGGTGGTAATTACCGGAAATTTCGATGCTTCCATACCGGCACTGGCTCCGTTTCTGAAACAATACAATGTAAGCTCCGTAAACTTTTTTTCAAACGCTGTTAGCACTACCAATACCGGTGCAGACATCGTTATTAATTATATAAAACGCTGGGGCAGCCAAAGTTTAACCGCATTGCTGGCAGGCAATATCCAGCATATCAGTATCGATAAAGTAAATATTCCGGATGCGCTCAATGATACTTACGGACACAGGCAGGCATTTTTCAGCACGCGGGAAGCTGCTTTTCTTAAAGCTTCTGCTCCAAAATCTAAATTTTCCCTGGCGCTTGAATATGCTCTCAAGAAAGCAGCGATAGGTACTCACATCACATATTTTGGAAAATTAACCACCCAGGGCTTTGGTTATTCAAGCCTTCCGAATGCAGCAGCAGGAGGACCCGGGGGTGCAGGCATTTCAGACCAGGGCAGCGGATGGGACCCTTATGTTACAACCGATGATGGAAAATCGGTGATTCCTGAAAATTTTGTGTTTAATGGCAAGGCTGTTACAGATGTATACGATTCGTAGATAATGTATTCAATGTACACCCTGATCTTGCAATTGTTCCCAACGCTAAAAGTGCCTCCTGGGGTGATAGCGAATCAGGCGGCCCGTTCGATTCGGTTCAGATGGGCTTTAACGGCCTTAGGATGTTTACCAAGCTGGCAATTAATTTTTAGAAGTGATAAGCATCCGGATTTTAAGGAACAGAACTCCCGGCCACCTGAAATCCAGCAGCATACGCAGCCTGATTAGCGTGGTATTGAGTATGGAAAATTCTATAAAGATTTTCTTATAAATTTTTTTACCAGCCAATATATAAATTTTTACTATTTCCAAAACACTATTGCTAACCTTAATTAAGTTACAATGAGAAAAATTTCTTTTTTACTTACCGCACTATTATTCCTGTCTTTTCAAATCTTTGCCCAGGGCATCATTACAGGAAAAGTTACTAACGCAAAAGATGGAACGCCACTGGCCGGTGCATCGGTTACCATAAAAAAAGCCGGTTCGGTGGTATCATTATCAGACGGAACTTTTTCAATCACTGCAAAGAAGAATGAAGAAACCCTGGTGGTATCATCTGTAGGTTATTTTGACAGTTCATTTACTGCAAGAGCCGGATCGATGGTTCAGATAAGCCTGAGAGAAGATGTAAGAACATTAAGTGAAGTAGTGGTAACAGGCGTAGGCGTTGCTACATCACGAAAAAAATTAGGCATCTCTGTAGAATCGGTTACTGCGGAGAAGCTTCCCGCTACGCCTACAGCTTCCATAGACCAGGCGCTCGTTGGTAAAATTCCGGGTGCATTGATCTCCTCCGTAAACGGAACTCCCGGCAAACCGGCGAACATTTTATTCAGGGGCATCAATACACTGCAAAGAGGAACACAGCCGCTGGTATTAGTGGATGGAATTGAAGTAGGTGCAACCGACCTTAACTCACTTGATTTAAGTAATGTAGAGCGGATTGAAGTTATACAAGGTGCTGCCTCTGCCACTATTTATGGTGCGCAGGGTGCAAACGGCGTTATACAGGTATTTACCAAAAAAGGCAAACAAGGAGCGATAAGTATCAACTTTTCTACCAGCGGAAGTCTTAACCAGTACATCAACAGCGGAGATGTTCACGCCGCTCATTTACATAGCTGGAGAACCGATGCCAATAACAACATTGTTGATGCTGCCGGCAACATTCTGAAGGTGCAGGCTGATGGCACCATAACAGGATTAGCCTGGGCCTACCCGGCAGGAAATGGCAATCCGTCTGCTATGTCGAACCCTTTGAACATAGGCAACAAACCTTATGATAAAAATTTCCAGTATTACGATCACCTTAAACAATTATTCAAGGATGCCTATACTACCAACAACAGCCTCAGTGTTTCAGGTGGACAAGGCAAATCAGATTTTGCCTTAACCTTGTCTAACAACCGGCAGGAAAGCAATATCCGTAAAAACGGAAGTTTAACCCGTACCAATTTCACAGCTAATGTAGGCACCGAGTTATTTAAAGGGTTCACGTTGCGTTCGGTAACACAACTGGTATCTACACGAAGCACCCTTAATCCGAATTTTGCGGAAGGCTCCAGTCATAATGCCATTTATGGTGCATTGAATACTTCTCCGTTTATAGATTTCAACCATACGCTTGCCGATGGAACTTATCCCAATTATCTAACAGCAGGCACAGTGAGCGTAAACAGCGTTAATCCTAATAACATATTCGAATACAGCAGCGGAACAGATACTAAAGTTGATATCATACAAAACTTCCAGGCAAATTTAAAGATCAATAAATTTGTAAGCCTGGATGGAAAATACGGAATCAATTACAGGAAACAGGATATCAATAACATCTTTCAAAATCAGTCGGCTAACCTTAATACGATCAGCCAGTCCGCATGGGTTTCAGGAAAGTTTCCTGACATATCCAGTTTGAATGGTGGTTTTATTGATGGGAATCTAAGCGACCCGACTGGTGAAATTGACAACCTCACCTATACCACCACTTTTCAAAACCTGTTATTATCAGCTTACATTAAAACCGATTTTCAGAAAGATTTCAACATCAATCTTCCTATAACAACAAACACCCAGATTTCTTTCGATTACCGTAAGAACAAATATCAGCAATACTTTACCTATGGTTACAGTCTGCCTACCTATCCCATTTATAATATGAATCAAACAGCTTCGCAGAGCGTTGTTCCAAAGGTGGGCGACTACGTGGAACCCTTTGTTACCTATGGATATTTAGTGAACCAGAAATTTGATTTTGGCGAGTATGGAGGTATCTCTGCCGGGTTCAGAAGTGATTATTCGTCAGCTTTCGGACAGGGTTCCAAACCTTTTACTTTTCCACGCGGGGATGCTTACTTCAGGCCATCATCACTTAATTTCTGGAAGGATGGTAATTTAGGAAACATATTACCGGAAGTAAAATTCAGGGCCGCTTACGGAGAAGCAGGTATCCAGCCCAGGCCGTTTGACAGGTATATTACCCTTAACCCGGGCAATGTGGGTACAAACCTGACTTTCTCCCTCCCAACCATACAAAGCAACCCGGATCTGAAAGTGGAAGTTTCAAAAGAACTTGAAATAGGAACCGATATCAATATCAGCGGTGCTAAAGGCAGCTGGTTCCGCAATTTTAATATCGGGGTAACTTACTGGAAACGTAAAGGAGAAAACATTATCTACCCTATAAACCTTTCACCATCAACAGGCGCTAATTCCATCAAAGACAATTCAATCAACCTGTCTTCTCACGGGTTGCAGGCTTCATTAAATATTAATGTATTGAAAACAAGGGATTTTACCTGGGATTTTACCACTAACATAAGCAACCAGACTTCAGTAATAGATAGAATAAATGCCGCCGTTCCGGAAGTGATTACCAACACCAGCGCCGGTGACGCCGCTTTGGTTTTAAGAGCCGGACAAAAGATAGGGCAGATCTTTGGTTACAAAGCATTCAAAAGCCTTGATGAAAGAAAACTGGATGGCACTCCCTATATAGACAAAGCTGATTATGGAAAATATCAAATGGTAAATGGTTATGTGGTTGATACCGCTACCAAAGGCATCCAGTTCACCAACCAGGCTTATTCATTCGGCGATCCCAATCCAAGGTTCAATGCTTCTTTTATAAACAGTTTTACCTATAAAGAATTCATGTTCTTTTCATTCCAGTTCGACTGGATAAACGGAAGCCATTTATATAACCAGACAAAAGAATGGATGTACCGGGATGGTATAAGCGGAGATTATGATGTACCGGTTACTATCAATGGTCAAACCGCTGCTTATACCGCTTACTACAGAAGCGCTTATGCAGATTACTTCGGTGCCCGTAATGCTGCCAGAAACGGGACAAAGGATTATTTTTATGAAGATGCGTCTTTTCTGCGGTTAAGGAATATTTCTATCGGGTTTGACCTGGCAAAGTTTACCTCTATAAAACATATAAACAAACTGCAACTGGTACTAACAGGAAGAAACATATTAACAGTCACCAATTACACGGGGCTTGATCCTGAAATCAGTTCCGGAGCTTCAAACTCTGCATTCGACAGAGGTGTTGATCACAGCTCGATGCCTAATATAAAATCTTATCAGGTAGGCATTAACGTGGGTTTTTAATTTCTTCTCCAAAAAATCAAACACATGAAACAGTTTCAATATTTATGTTCCCTGATTATAATATCCGCTCTTGCAAGTGTATCCTGTAAAAAACAGTTGGACGTTCAGAATCCTAACTATCCTACACTTGCCAATGCGGAAACAGAAACCGGCATCGTTTCCCTGGCATCGGGCGCGGTGTATACTAACGGATTCAATACGGTTGATATAAACGGATTAACGATATTGGGTAACAGCTATTTTTTCATCGGCCTGGGTTATCATGAATTATTAGGCGATGTTGTTGCAGCAGAAGCTGCAAATACGCTTATTAACGTTGTCAGCCTGCCGGAGTATGCCATTTTAGATAATGGAACTAAAGTATCCAACACTTCCAATTCAAAAAGCTATATGAGGATCAGTAATGCCAGGGATAAAAGATCCAATAATCCTTTTTATTATGAATGGACCTATATGTATGCATTGAATAACGCCTGTAATAATGTTCTGAGCATCGTAGACCAAATCAGTTATACCGGAGAAGCGGAAACAAAGAAAAATACGATTAAAGCCTGGTGCTATTTCTGGAAAGGATTTGCTTACTCAAAAATCGGCTCACTTTATTATTCAGGGCTTATCAGTAATTCAACTATTGGAGCCAGTAACAAATACCTGATCCATGACAGTATTATCGGCGAGGCTAATAAGAATCTGGATATGGCAGGTGCTTTAGTGAATTCCATCACCAAGCCTGATGTTTATTCTGCTGTTTTAGGCCAGCTATTACCAAAGTTTTTACAACAGGGTCAGGGTGGCATTTTAACCCCGGCCATGTGGGTGCATAATATCAACACATTGAAAGCCAGAAATTTGCTTGTAAACAAAAAAACAAGCGCTATGATAGCCGCCGATTGGGCCAATCTCTCAACACTCACTACAAATGGCATTCAACCGGGTGAATTTATATTTACCGCCCGTACCAATGCTTCCAACGGTTTCTTTACGGCAGGCGCAGGTTCCGTAGCAGCCAAAGTTACCGGTGATCCGAATACTACCACCTTTACCATAAGTGAAAGAGTTATCCAGGACTATAAAACGGGCGATAAACGTTTTACGAATAATTTCCAGATACAGTTAGATGATGCCGGAAAGCCTAAACCATATTTAAACCAGGTGGGTGGTTTTACCTATAGTACCAGGTGGGCGCTGATAAGTGGTGGTAAAGGTATGCCCGGCGTTCAAACGATCAGCAATTTAACTCCCGGCCTATATGAATTGGCAATAGCAGGCAGCTACGAAGAAAACGAATTAATGAAGGCCGAAAGTAAAATTTACTCCGGTGATATTGAAGGAGGACTGAAAAGCATTGATGCTGTAAGAACTTATTTTGGCGCCGGCCTGGCAGCAGTTGCCGGAACAGGTTTATCAATGGTACAGGCCCTTGAAGAATTGAGAAGAGAAAGAAGAGTGGCACTTATGCTAAGAGGATTGTCTTTTTATGATGCCAGGAGATGGGGTATTATTAATGATATCGCTGCGGGCGGTGGCAGAAAAGGAGCAGTTGTGCTAACCTCGACAGGTGTCTTAAACACCAATGCTACGATAAACTATAATTTCCTCGATTATTGGGATGTTCCTGCGGATGAATTTGAGTTAAATGTTCCGGCCGCCGGTAGTGCGCCGGTTAAAAATCCCGGCTAGTTTTTATAGCGCGGGGTAAAATTGAACCGGTATCAAAGTATAAAGGGAATTAATACATCTGATAAAAGATGTTATAAAATGCCGACTACATGTTTAACAACATTATAGTCGGCATTTCTACTTTTACTCGATAATCTTCCGGATTTTTTCGGTGCACTCTCTAATCATCGCTCTTAAAACAATAAATTTGAATCTTGAACCTGATTCAAAATTTTTTATAATGGAGGTTACAATATCCAATAGCTATATAAAGCACACTTTAATGCAATGGATCAAAACAAAAATCAGGTGTTATTAAACTTACATTGTTATTATGAGCGGTCAATTAGTTCTTGCTTTTGTAATTATTGCATATTACCTGAAAAAATTGCCCGCATCCACGCTGGAAATATGGGGTAAATTATTTAGAACATCCCTATATGGAATTGCAATCCTCGCAATAATTGGTCTGGCCGAATCATCTAAAGACGTTTCCATGTGGGCAGGTCATTTGATACTGCTTTCTATCGTATATATAAACTTTTTAAAGCCGGGGTTTAAAACTGTAAGGAACGTGATGGTAGCGGCACTCCCCTATATTATTATTTCTTTCGTTAGTAATATAACAAAATATGCTGAAAGCGGTCCGATTAAAGACTTGCACGGTTACGTTAATTTACTGGTGCCCTTTACGTTTGTGTGGATGATTGCTATGTTGATCAATTATAATAAACAACAGAAGGCTTTAAAATTAGAGCGATTGCAAAGACTGAGTGAAGCAGAACAAAACAAAATAGTGGCCTTAAGAAAAACCGAACTGGAAAGAATGGTATCGGAAAGAACGGCTGAATTATTACTGCAAAAAAATGAACTGGAGACAGCACTTACCGAATTGAAGGCCACCCAATCGCAACTGATACATTCAGAAAAGATGGCTTCTTTGGGTGAGCTTACCGCCGGCATCGCTCACGAAATACAAAACCCTTTAAATTTTGTAAATAATTTTTCCGAGGTCAGCATTGAACTGGTTGATGAAATGGAGGAAGAACTGAATAACGGTGATACAGCAGCAATAACTGCAATTGCAGCCGATTTAAAAAAGAATATGGAAAAAATCCATCATCATGGCAGGCGGGCCGATTCGATCGTTAAAAACATGTTGCAGCATTCAAGAAAAAGCACCGGCCAAAAAGAACCGACAAATATCAATGCTTTGGCGGATGAATACATGCGTTTAAGCTATCACGGATTAAGGGCTAAAGACAAATCTTTCAATGCCAGCTTTAAAACAGATTTTGATGAAAGCATAGGTAGTATAAATGTGTCGCCCCAGGATATAGGAAGGGTATTGCTGAACCTGTTCAACAGTTCATTTTATGCTGTAAATGAAAAGAAAAAACACCTTAAAGAAGGTTATGAGCCCACAGTTTCTGTAAGTACGAAGAAAGTGATTACACATCCCGGTGATGAAAATATAGAGATCACTGTAAGGGACAATGGCAATGGCATCCCTCAAAAAGAACTGGATAAAATCTTTCAGCCTTTCTTTACTACAAAACCAACAGGGCAGGGAACCGGATTGGGATTATCCCTTAGTTATGATATCATCACAAAAGGTCATGAAGGCGATTTAAAAGTAAATACAAAAGAAGGTGAGTTTGCTGAATTTATTATTATACTTCCGGTATAGCGATTATTTAATTTATTAATTCTAAAATTTAATGGTGCTTCATGAAGATATTAGTCGTAGATGATGAAGAAGATATGCAAACATTGTTTCTGCAAAAATTCCGAAAAGAGATCAAAGAAAACATGGTATCGTTAGCGTTCGCAAATTCAGGGGAGTCTGCATTGCAATACCTTGAGCTACACCACCAGGAAGCGGTACTGATACTTTCAGATATCAATATGCCCGGCATGGGCGGATTGGAACTATTGCATCATATCAAAGAAACATATGCCATTCCCCCGACTGTTGTGATGATGATCACTGCCTATGGAGACAGTGAAAGTTATAAAAATGCCATTCAACTGGGTGCGGATGACTTGTTAACGAAACCCATTGATTTCAAATTATTAAAAGAAAAGCTTAAAATAAAGATGTAATGGTTAAAATATTAGTAGCAGACGATGAAGTAGATCTTGAAATGCTTATCAAACAAAAGTTCCGCAGACAAATAAGGGAAAACAAATATGAATTTATATTCGCCCTGAATGGAAATGAAGCACTGCAAAAAATACAGTATCATCCGGATGTTGAAGTAATGCTTACAGATATCAATATGCCGGAATTAGACGGGCTCACCCTATTATCAAAACTGCATGAAACCAGTCCGTTGATAAAAACAGTTATGGTCTCCGCCTACGGTGACATGGAAAACATCCGTACTGCGATGAACAGGGGAGCTTTTGACTTTATCTGTAAACCGGTTGATTTTGAAGACCTCGAGTTAACCATAGAAAAGACCATTAAACATATTGCACAATTAAAGCAAACTTTGCAGGCGATAAAAGAAAATAACATCCTGAGAATGTATGTAGATGAAGCCGTACTGAATTTTATGAGCGGCCGTGAGTATGAAACTACACTGCTGGCGAATGAAACGGTGGAAGCAACAGTGGTGTTTATAGATATTTGTGGATTTACCTCCTTCACCGAAAACGAATCTCCTAACGAGGTAGTAGAACTTTTGAATAAATACTTCGATGTAATGGCAAAAGAAATCATTGCGCAGAAGGGATATGTTGACAAATTCATTGGTGATGCGATAATGGCCGTATTCCGTGGAGACTATCATCTGGATAGGGCGATAGATGCTTGTCTGGCGATAAGGAAGCAGATAAGAAACCTGCCGGCAGAAGCAGGTATCCGGTTTTCTCCGCAGGTTTCGATAGGTGTTAACAGCGGCGTGGTAATTTCAGGAAATATCGGCTCCGCCAGTTTACGCAGGCTTGATTACACGGTGATCGGGGACATCGTAAATACGGCTCAACGCCTGCAGTCTGTTGCCAAAGAAGGACAGATCTTTATTACTGAACAAGCCTACTTCAAAATCAAAGAATCTTTTAATTGTAATAAAATCGGTGATGTGAATCTAAAGAATAAAAAAAGTTCGCTGGTTGTTTATGAAGTGCTTGATTGAGGTTTGACCGGTAAGATTTTTTTAACCACGGAGTAAGGCCAGAGAGTAGGAAGAGGTTACACAGAGACTGTACTCTCTGTAACCTCTTCCTACTCTCTGGCCTTACTCTGTGGTTCAAAAAAACTCCCGGCCACAGATCATGGTTTATCCCACCAAACCCTTGCATTCAAATCATCAGCGCCCATATAAGGAAACGCCGCTACCGTTGCTGCATAATTTGCCGTGTTATTGGCCCGCTCCTGGGTAGGATATGCTTCCCTTCTCGGAATTTTATCACCATTGGCACCGGGTGCTGCAACCAATGCCGGATAACCGGTCCTTCTCCATTCTGCCCAGCCCTCGTAACCATGTAAAAATAAATGTACCCAACGCTGGTAAGCAATCTGCTGAATTGCAGTGGTTCCGCTGTAGGTAACGGCAGCCTGAGCAAGAAAAGCGGCGGCCGTAGCTGTGCTGCCCGTCCATTGTGCTATGGAATTTGTAATTGCCAGGTCGTAATTTGTTTTAGCCGTTGCATCTCCACCAGCGATCCAGCCCAGCTTTGCTGCTTCTGCCATGGCAAACAATGCCTGCGCATAGGTTACCAGATATACAGGTGAATTCTGCAGCCGAAGCGACGAACCGAGCAAAGAAACATTATTGATATCATTCGAATTAGGAACAGCCTTGCCGTATTCCAGTCCAACATAAGCGCCTGCATTATTCTTATTTCCGAAAACAGGCAAACGCGGATCATTCAACGGCAGCATATAATCAACCAGCGGTTTGCTTAATGCAAACCAGTTCCTGCCAAGGCGCGTAAAGGAATTATACCAGTAATTTTCGTTGTTCTGTTCCAGCAAATGCTGGTAAGCAAGGTTATCGGTATTGTTGCCCAATTTTTTCCATTTGTTTATATCGCCGCCATAAACAATATCATTTTTAATAGTACCATTTGCAGTGACAATTGCCGCATTTGCTTCATCCAGCAATGTAAACAACGAATTGTATATCGACTGCTGACTGTCATAAGATGGTGTAAAATTATCCTTACCTTTTAGCGCATTGGTATAGGGTAAAGGTCCCCAACGATCAGTCATATGCCAGTAGAAATATGCTTTTAAAATTTTAGCTACTGCTACCTGGTTTGCAACCGGTCCTTCATTAGCGCTTAACGTGGAGTTGATAACATTCTCCAGGTTCATTAGCGGACCGGTATAGAAACTATAAAAATTAAAGTTGATAGTAACATACCTGCTGTTATCCGTGAATGAAGTGTTGGACAAATACTGCGGATAATGCACGCCGTAAGGTGAAGAACTGATGCCGGGTAATGAAAGCTCGGCATTCGCGATAAGCTGTGTGCCGGAAGCTTTTGTCGGACTGTTAGGATCTGTGTTGATCGAGTCACTGAACTTTGTGCATCCTGTGAAGACCATTACTATTAATACAGCCGTGTATAATAAATTAGTTGTTTTTCTCATCGTATGATTTCTTAAAATGTCAGGGAAAGATTTACACCAAATGAACGAACCCTTTGCAGTTCGCCTTTTTCTATCCAGCTAATGGATGCGCTGCCGGAAGAAAGCTCGGAAGGATCCAGCCCTTTTGGTGCTTTTTGCCAGATCATGAATGGATTGCGTGTAATGAATGCAAGCTTTGCAGATTTGAAAGGCAGGTTCCTCAACAAATTTCCATCAAGATTATAACCTATACTTACTTCCCGCAATTTTATATAGGAGGCATCATACAACCATTCTTCATAGATCCTCGTGCCGATATTATTCCTGAAATAGGTTCTCGCATCAACATAAGCACTTACCTCATGACCTGTTGCCTGTGAGATACCGGTAATCTTGTATCCACCGCCGTCAGCAAGCGGTGCGCGCACATTAACACCTTTATCATTCAACGCCGCTGTCTCTTCCGCCTGTCCTGATTTAACCGCTAACATTTTCGACCAACTGAAGAATTGGCCGCCTTTTTGAAAATCAATCATGGCGCTTACACTGAATTTCCAGATTTTGAAATTGTTCAGGAAACCGCCGGTGAACTCTGGCAGCACACTTCCAAAATCGTGGTTGGTTTCAAACAACGGTAAATTATCTGTTCCCAATAGTATTTCATGTGTAGCCGGATCACGCTGATAGGCTTGTCCCACCAGGCTTCCAAAGCCCTTGTTCACCGTAGAGTTTAAATATATTGACACGCTTGAATAAGTATTCACATCCAGTTGGTACACATTAATGCCCGGATATAATTCTTTGATCCTGCTCCTGTTGCGTGCGAAATTAAGTGTAGCATCCCAACTGAATAATTTGGACTGAACAGGCCTGCCGGTCAGTGAAATTTCTATTCCCTTATTTTCAATCAGGCCGGCATTAACAACAGTCTGGTCAAAACCGCTTGCGCCTGAAACAGATAAATTGATGATCTGGTCTTTATTCTGTTGGTCATAATAAGTTACTTCAAAGCCCAATCTGTTATTTAAAAATTTAAGATCACCGCCCACTTCAAATGAATTGGCGCATGATGGTTTTATGTTAGGATTTTTTAAATTATCCGTAACAGCCAACGTATTGATAGTTCCTGTGGTAGCCGGATACACTGTTCCTAAAACGTACGTGAAAGAGGTTTGATAAGGAGCCAGATCTGAGCCGGCAATGGCATAACCGGCTCTTAATTTACCAAACGATAAAGGCTGCCATTTCAGCAATTCACTGAAAACAAAACTTCCGGATACGGATGGATACCAATAGGAATTATTATTTGCAGGCAGGGCGGAAGATACATCGTTACGAATAGATGCATCAATAAAATAAGTGTCTTTATAACCAAAGGAGCCCATCGCATAAACGCTTCGCACTTCTTTCTTTCTAAAAAAAGAGGTGCTCACAGGACGGTCAATGGAGGCTGCTATCGTATAGTTCGCCGGACTGGACAATCCTCCGGCAGTTGCCTCGTACAACTGGGAGTAATCTTGCGTAAGCAGGTTGGCACCAACATTTACATTCACTGAAATATCATTCCATTTTTTATTATACTGGCCTAAGAACTCATAATTGTTTTCCGTATTTTGGTATTTGCCCAGGGAGTAACCTTCGTTCAACCGGCCACCGAATGCTTCTTTATGTGAGATGTTTTGTGTATAGAAATCCGATCTTACAAATCCGCTTAATTTCAACCCGGGCAGTACCTGGTAGCTAACGTTCACATCGCCGAAAATGCGGTCGCGGTTATCATTGTTCAACACTTCATAGGCGTCGAAGAAGGGGTTGTTCCAGTCGCTGGGTTTGTTGTTGGTGATAATACCGGCAGAAGTTGGATTAACGTTCCAGTTCATGATGGTTCCGTCGGCATACTTGTAATCACGCAAACGGTTAACATCCATATTACGCTGGAACCACTGCACGGCACCGGTAAAAGAACCCTGGTAACCTTGTGTTGGCCGTTGC
>CAXSIE010000089.1:0-3580 GCA_964237295.1 uncultured Flavihumibacter sp.
GTGGCCGCCAAACTGGGAGCTCCTGTAATCAGGATTTTTTCAGGAGTTCAAACTCCAAAAGAATTTACCTGGGATCAGGTGACTGAATGGATGGTCAAAGATTTCAGGGAATGTGCGGAGTATGGTAAAAAATTCGGAGTGATCGTGGCCATTCAGAATCATAATGATTTTATTAAAACTGCCGACCAGGCTGAAATGATTATAAAAAAGGTTAATTCTGAATGGTTCGGGTTGATATTGGATATAGGCAGTTACCGGTCGGGAGACCCTTACAGTCAGATAACACAAACTGCCAGGTACGCGGTTAACTGGCAGATCAAGGAAAACATGTATATCAACGGAGCGGAAGTAAAAACCGATCTTGATAAGGTTTTTTCTATAGTGAAAGCTTCAGGTTATAACGGCTACCTGCCTATTGAAACGCTGGGTGCCGGTGACCCTAAACTGAAGGTGCCGGTTTTTTATAAGGAAGTTCGGAAGGCACTTCAAGCTTTATAACCACAGAGGAGGAAGCCGGAGGTCAAGAAGAGGATACACAGAGAAGGTCTCTGTGTATCCTCTTCTTAATCTCCGGCTTCCCCCTCTGTGGTTAAAAAATGAGATTAACAACTTATCCTATTTCAACAACGCATCCCACATGATATCCACCGGATGGCTGGCTTTCCTGCCGGTACCGTCTTTTATCTGGTGGCGGCAGGAAGTGCCGGGCGCCGCTATCAACACATCATCAGCAAAACTTCTCACTGCCGGAAACAACACCAGCTCGCCGATCTTAATCGAAACATCATAATGTTCTGCTTCATACCCAAAAGAACCTGCCATTCCGCAACAACCGGAAGGGATAACATCCACCCGGTAGTTTGCCGGCAAAGAAAGCATATGCACGGATGCTGACAAGGCAGACAACACTTTCTGATGACAATGCCCGTGAAGTTGAATTTCTTTTTTTTCTGTAGTAAACTGGTCGCTTTTGATATTTCCCTTTTTGATTTCCGCGGCAAAAAATTCATCCACATAAAAGGTTTGCGCGGCAAGCATTTTCGCCCTTGATAGCAACTCATCCGGTACCAGGTCGAGGTATTCATCCCGAAACGTTAGTATGGCGGAGGGTTCAACACCCACCAGCACAGTACCTGTTGCTACCGCTTCAGACAGTAACGTTACATTTTTTATTGCTATCCGCTGCGCATCGCGAACCATCCCTTTTGACAGGAACGCGCGTCCGCTTTCAACGTGCTCAGGTACATCCACCTCGTAACCCAATGCATGGAACAACTGTACGAAATTTATGCCTGTTTGTACATCGTTATAATTAGTGAATTCATCGGCAAAGAAGTATATTTTTTGCAGGCTGCCGGCATTTGCCTTAACGGTGTTCTTCCATTTATTAAACCAGCTTTTGAAGGTAAACGAATGGAGTAAAGGCAACGGGCGTTGCCTGGCAAATCCCATTACCTGTTTGGCCAGTGATGAACTGAATTTATTACTCATCATAAAATTATATAACGATGGTATTTTAGAGGCAAAACCATTCAGGCGGGCGATGTTACCGATCATCTTCGTGCGCCTGGGTGTGCCGTTGGCGTCGTAATAATGCTGCAAAAACTCAGCTTTCATTTTTGATACGTCCACACCCGACGGGCATTCAGATTTACAACCCTTGCAGCTAAGACAAAGGTCCATCACTTCTTTAATTTCATTATGATCGAAGCGGTTGGCTTTATCTGAATGGGTAAGAAAATCCCGCAGAATATTTGCCCGGGCACGGGTAGTGTCTTTTTCCTGGCGGGTGGCCATATAACTCGGGCACATGGTGCCACCGGATAATGCCGTCTTTCTGCAATCACCTGACCCTGAACATTTCTCTGCCAGTCTTAGTATGCTTTGTTCCTGCCTGAACCCAAAAACTGTGGGGATGTCAGGGGTTTCCTGGCCGGGATTGTAGCGAAGGAATTCATCCATAGGAGGGGTGTCCACAATCTTACCCGCATTGAATATATGATGAGGATCAAAGATTTCTTTTATTTCGCGGAACAGTCCGTAAACTTCCGATCCCATAAGTACAGGGATGAACTCACCTCTTAGCCGGCCATCTCCATGTTCCCCGCTCAGTGATCCATTGTATTTTTTCAGCAGTTCCACGGTATCCGTTAATATCTGCCGGAACAGTTTTTTGCCTGTAGCTGTTTTCAGGTTTATCATAGGTTCTATATGAAGCTCTCCTGCGCCGGCATGTGCGTAGTAAGAGGCAGCTACTCCATGTTTTTTAAGCATAACCGCCATATCGTTTGTGTAATCGGGCAAGTCTGCCACCGATACTGCGCAGTCTTCCACAAGGTTCACCGGTTGCTCGTCACCAGGCATATTTCGAAGTAATCCCAACCCGCTTTTTCTTACGTCCCAGGCTTTGTTGATATCCGACCCGGTTAATACCGGGTATGCATAACCGGTGTGTTGTTTTTGAAGATCAGCTGCCAGCGCTTCTGCCAGCGATACGGCTTCCTCTAAAGTTTCTGCAAAAAATTCTACCATAAGAATGGACTCCGGATCACCCTGGATAAAAAAGCGGTTAGCCATCTGTGAAAGGTTCGACTTTGTAAAGTCGAGAATAAATTTATCTACCAGTTCCGACGCATAGGGTGCATGTTGCATGGCAACCTGGTTGGCTATTAACGCTTCGCGCAGGCTGCTGCAATGAACAGCCAGCAAGGCGTTATTGGGCAGGGGCAGGGGCATCAATCCTACTTTTATTTCAGTAAGAAAACACAAGGTGCCTTCCGAACCGGCTATCAGTTTGCAGAAATTAAAGTCTTCTGAGGAATTGCCGAAGGGCACAGTATTGAGCAGGCTATCCAGAGCATAGCCTGTATTGCGACGGGTAATGGATTTTTCAGGAAATTTAGATGCGATTACCTGCTGGTTTTTACCCTGTGAAAGCAATTCAAAAACGGAGCGGTAAATGTTTGCCTCCAGTGAATCCGCGGATGTTAATTTGGCTTTGATCTCTTTTGGGGTTACGCTTTTGAAAACAGCTTCCGTTCCATCACTTAATATTACCCTTGCTTCTATCAGGTGATTACGGGTGCTGCCCCACCGGATGCTGTGCAACCCGCAGGAATTATTCCCTACCATCCCTCCAATCATGGCCCTGTTGGCAGTGGAAGTTTCTGGTCCGAACATCAGCCCGTGAGGGTATAGGTATTTATTCAGGTCATCGCGAATAACTCCCGGTTGCACCCTTACCCATTTTTCTTCTGTGTTAAGTTCCAGTATATTAGTGAAATGCTTTGAGATATCCACTACTATACCGCTTCCTACTACCTGCCCGGCTAAGGAGGTGCCGGCTGCCCTGGGTATCAGCGTTACTTTATTTTCAAGGGCGAAATTTATTAGTGCTTTAATATCTCCTGCTGTTTGGGGCAGGGATACGGCAAGCGGTTTTTCTTTGTACATGGAAGCGTCTGTGGCATACA
This sequence comes from uncultured Flavihumibacter sp., assembly GCA_964237295.1. GTDB lineage: Bacteria > Bacteroidota > Bacteroidia > Chitinophagales > Chitinophagaceae > JADCRZ01. The sequence continues at coordinate 3,474 of CAXSIE010000089.1, forward strand.
CCATCCTGAGGGCGTTATCTACGCCGGTATCCTGAAAATACAATCTTCCCTTCAAAACCTTGCTTAATGCCCTGAGCGCTGTTTGCATCATGAAAATTATTTAAAAT
>CAXSIE010000089.1:3709-4529 GCA_964237295.1 uncultured Flavihumibacter sp.
ACAATTAGCGACTTTAAAAACTCTTAGCTTTTTCAATAATTTAAAGAAGTTTTGTTACTTAGTTGCGTATAAAAATAGATAATGCATCTCATCTCAAAAGAATCAGCTATGTATTCACTAAAAATCGGGCTTTTCGGCATTGGACTGGAAGCATACTGGGAACAATTTACCGGGTTAAAAAGCAGGCTTGAAGGTTATCTCTCAATAGTGGAGCACAAACTTGCGGCCGTTCATCCTGAAGTTATTAATGCCGGATTAATTGATACGGCAGATAAAGCCTTTGATGCAGGTCATCAGTTCAGGCGTGAAGATGTTGACCTCATTTTTTTGCATGTTACCACCTATGCGTTATCATCCACTGTGTTGCCTGTGGTGCAACGGTGATTATTTTAAATCTTTCACCCGAAGCTGCCATAGATTATGCTTCATTCAATGCAATGAATGACCGGCAGAAAATGACCGGTGAATGGTTAGCACATTGTTCTTCGTGTTCGGTGCCCGAGATAGCAAATGTATTCCACCGTGCAGGAATAAAATTTCGCCAGGTTACCGGAATGTTGCATGATGATCCTATTTGCTGGAAAGAGGTTTCCGAATGGGTGGAAGCAGCACGGGTAGCAAATATCATGTCTCATAACAGACTGGGTTGTATGGGACATTATTACAGTGGCATGCTCGATATCTATTCTGATCTTACACAGCAGTATGCGCACTTCGGCGGACACATAGAATTGTTGGAAATAGAGGAGCTTGCAATGTTACGCAGGCAGATCACCAGCGAAGCCATTCAACACCGGCTAGACAATTTCAGCGAGGTATT
>CAXSIE010000089.1:4591-6311 GCA_964237295.1 uncultured Flavihumibacter sp.
GTAGAGCAGTACCAGCTAGGTTCACTTGCTTATTATTATAAGGGCACCGGCAACGTTGACAACGAGGAAACCATTGATTCCATTATCTTGGGAAATTCATTGTTAACAGCACGGGGCATTCCAGTTGCCGGTGAGTATGAAATAAAAAATGCGCAGGCTATGAAGATCATGGACAGCTTTGGCGCAGGTGGTTCTTTCACCGAATACTATGCTATGGATTATAATGATGACATTGTGTTGATGGGACATGATGGTCCCGGACATATCGGGATCGGCGAAGGAAAGACTAAAGTAAGACCGTTAACAGTGTATCATGGAAAAACCGGCAATGGATTATCTGTTGAAATGTCGGTAAAAAATGGTCCTGTAACGTTGCTTTCCGTAGTTCAGCAAAGAGATGGCAATCTGATGCTGCTGGTAGCCGAGGGAACATCTGTTCCCGGTGCACTATTACAGATAGGAAATACCAACAGCCGCTATCGCTTCTCCATCGGAGCAAGGCAGTTTGTAAATGACTGGAATTCTCATGGTCCGGCTCATCATTGTGCAGTTGGTCTCGGGCATATCAGCTCCAAGATAAAAAAGCTGGGTGAGCTGTTGAACATGCAGGTGGTTCAGGTATGTTGATTGGGTATGAGGTATGGGGTGTGGGGTAGGAGGTATTCGCTTTATGTCTTTTTCTATAATAATTGCTCCCCTTCGGGGTTTTCACCCCATACCTCATACCCAACACCTCACACCTCTACACAGGCAACCAAAATAATTTAAATAAATTCTCCGCTGTTATTTATCTTAACGGATTAATCACTTGCCAATGCATCGTCTTCAACCTGCTGATTATATTGTTTTCGTTATTTATTTTGTGCTTGTTTCTTTTTACGGTTATTATATTTATCACAAAAAAAAATCTGCCAGCCTTGATTCCCGTGACTTCTTCCTTGCCGAGGGTTCTTTAACCTGGTGGGCTATCGGCGCTTCGCTTATTGCCTCCAATATTTCGGCGGAACACTTTATTGGCATGTCTGGTTCGGGCTTTGCATTAGGGTTGGCCATCTCAACATACGAATGGATGGCAGCAGCAACATTGATTATAGTGGCTGTTTTCTTTATCCCCGTATACCTGAAAAATAAAATTTATACCATGCCGCAGTTTTTATCGCAGCGGTATAATTCAACTGTGAGTACGGTGATGGCCGTATTCTGGCTGCTTACCTACGTTTTCGTGAACCTTACTTCCATATTATATCTTGGAGGATCGGCTATTGCCTCTGTTTCGCAAATCAGCTTCGAATGGTGTGTTGCCGGACTAGCGATCTTTGCCATCGTTGTAACCCTTGGCGGTATGAAGGTGATAGGATATACAGACGTGTTCCAGGTATTTGTTTTAATACTGGGTGGATTGGTAACCACCTACCTGGCACTTAATATGGTGTCGGAACATTTTGGTTATGGGAAAGATATCTGGAAGGGACTTGGATTGATCAGGGAAAAAGTGCCTTCTCATTTTCATATGATATTCGATAAATCAAATCCTTATTATAAAGACCTGCCAGGGTTGTCGGTACTGGTAGGAGGCATGTGGATCAATAATCTTAATTACTGGGGATGCAATCAATATATTATCCAACGGGCACTTGGTGCAAATTTAAAGACAGCAAGGAATGGGATATTATTTGCAGCGTTTTTGAAATTGCTGGTGCCGGTGATTGCCGTATTACCG
>CAXSIE010000089.1:6321-6710 GCA_964237295.1 uncultured Flavihumibacter sp.
AAGGAATGTTTCACAAGGAAATGACAGAAGCCGGTGTTGTAAGACCGGATCATGCTTATCCTACTTTGCTGAACCTTTTACAACCAGGACTCAAAGGACTCGCTTTTGCAGCACTTACAGCCGCTGTGGTAGCTTCACTGGCCGGAAAGGCTAACAGCATTTCCACCATCTTTTCTTTAGATATTTACAAAAAATTCTTTCATAAGAATGCCAGTGAAAAGCAGTTGGTAAGAACCGGGCGTTTAACTGTAGTCGTTGCAATGATAATCGGTGCCCTGGTGGCACCTGCACTCAGGTCACTGGATCAGGCATACCAGTTTATCCAGGAATATGTAGGATTCATCTCACCGGGCGTACTCGCCATTTTCCTGCTGGGTTTTTGCTGGAAG
>CAXSIE010000089.1:6720-13863 GCA_964237295.1 uncultured Flavihumibacter sp.
CGGAGCGTTCCCTGATTATCCTTTCCTTGATCGTATGTCAATAGTTTTTGGATTGCTGATGTTGATAATGATTGTTATGAGCCTGCTTTCACCCGCGAAGGAAAATGAAGATAAACCTCCTATCGAGATAGATGTTAAGATGTTTAAATGCTCTCCGGGTTTTATTATCGGCTCGGTGATTATTGTAGGGATACTAACGGCGCTATATACGGTTTTTTGGTAAGAAGTTGTCGCTGTTCATTCTTAACTTTGCGCTTATGGCAGTGTTACATAACCGCATCTCTCAAAAAGAATTAAAGGCACTTCTGTACCAGGAAAATATTCCGCGTACAACGCTTTCTTTCTACCAGTATTTTCCTGTCACTGAACCGAAAAACTTCAGGGACGAATTGTACGGCAACCTCTATCCATTAAAGGTTTTTGGACGCATCTACGTTGCACAGGAAGGCATTAACGCACAGCTCAGCGTACCCACTGAAAACTTTGACGCATTTAAAAATTACCTGCATACTATCGCTGCTTTAAAAGAGGTGCGATTAAATGTGGCAGTGGATGATGATGGTAAATCTTTTTGGGTACTGAAAATAAAGGTACGAGACAAGATCGTTGCTGATGGAATCGAGGATGCTGATTTTAACATGCACAACAAAGGTAAATATGTAGATGCCGAGGCCTTTAATAAACTTACCGAAGATCCTGATACCATTATAGTGGATATGCGCAATCATTATGAATATGAAGTGGGGCATTTTGAAAAAGCCATTGAAGTTCCCAGCGATACTTTTCGCGAGCAGCTGCCTATGGCTGTTGAAATGCTGAAACATGATAAAGACAAAAACATCATTATGTATTGTACCGGTGGTATCCGTTGCGAGAAAGCAAGCGCTTACATGTTACATAATGGCTTTGCAAATGTTTTTCATTTAGAAGGAGGCATCATCAATTATGCTAACACTATTAATAATGAAGGCCTGTCTAATAAATTTACAGGTAAAAATTTCGTGTTCGATGACAGATTGGGAGAGCGGATCAGCGATGAAATCATTGCTCATTGCCATCAATGTGGCAAGCCGGCGGATACGCATACCAATTGTAAAAACGAAGCCTGCCATTTGCTTTTTATTCAATGTTCCGATTGCTTCCGGCAATACGATGGCTGCTGTAGTGACGAATGCAAAACAGTTCGTAATCTGCCGGAAGATGAACAAAGAAAATTACGTGAAGGAAAGCAAAACGGACAGATGGTTTTTAACAAGTCGAGGCAGCGGAGGAAGGTTTAAGGCTGGCGGCCTAACTTCCTCCCAATAATCTTTCTAGCGAATCCTCAATCCTTTTTTTCGTTTCCTCCTCACTCAGTATTTCCGGTTTAAACGGTTCGCCGATTACCTTCTCATACAATTCAATGTAGCGTTGTGAAATGGTGTTCACCCAATCTTCTTCCATGTCAGGAACAGTTTGTCCTTCTTTACCCATGAAGTCCTGGCTTATCAGCCATTCCCGGACAAACTCCTTGCTTAGCTGCTTTTGTCTTTCACCATTTAGTTGACGTTCCATAAAGCCATCGGCATAAAAATACCTGGAGCTGTCAGGCGTATGAATTTCATCCATCAGATAAATGGTATTTCCAATTTTACCGAATTCATATTTGGTATCCACCAATATAAGGTCTTGCTTGGCGGCAATTTCTTTACCTCTTTCAAATAGTGCCAGGCTGTATTTTTCCAGTTGCACATAGTCGGCTTCGTTAGCCAGGCCCCTGTTAATGATCTCCTCGCGGGAGATATCTTCATCATGTCCGATTGCAGCTTTAGTGGAAGGAGTGATGATAGGGGAAGGAAAAAAATCATTTTCTTTCATATCATCCGGAAGGTTTATTCCGCACAAAATACGGAGTCCGCTGCTATAAGTGCGCCATGCATGACCGGTTAAATTTCCCCTTACCACCATTTCAACCCGAAAGGGAATACATTGTTTGCCAATCGCTACATGGGGAGCAGGCGTGTGTACAAGCCAGTTCGGACAAATATCTTGCGTTGCCTTCAGCATGTATGCGGCAATCTGGTTTAAAACCTGGCCCTTATATGGTATGGGCTCAGGCAAAATAACATCGAAGGCCGAGATGCGGTTACTGGCTATCATAACAAGCCATTCTTCTCCGATATAATAAACATCGCGTACTTTGCCTTTGTAAAAACCTGTTTGACCAGGAAGCTTTAATAATGACATAATGCTAAAGTACCTTGTGGTTACGACATGGCCAATTTTTCGAATTACAGTTTATTTATTTATTTCGATACAAAAAAATATAGGAGATAAGATTAACAATATGTATTTTGCTAAAAATCTCTCTACAAAATCTGCTATTATGAAAAAAAACTTCCGCTATTTGGCGATTCTGCTGATTGCCGGCATTTTTTCGATTGCTACTTTCGCTCAAACAAATACTATTACTGGAAACGTTAAAAGCAGCACCGGCCAGGAAGCCGTATCTGCCGTATCTGTAATAATCAAAGGTTCATCCACCGGAACGTTTACAGATGATAAGGGAAGTTTTAAACTGGTAACCAATCGTACATTGCCGTTGACACTTGTTTTAAGTTCTGTAGGATTCGAATCAAAAGAAGTTACTGTCAGCAGCGCTGCTCAATCGTTGGAAATTAATATTGTTCCGGGCTCAACGTTGGGAACTGAAGTAGTGGTTTCCGCCAGCCGCGTTCCTGAACGCATCCTGGAGTCGCCTGTTTCTATTGAAAGGATGGGAACCCAGGCAATCAGGAACGCCGCCGTACCCAACTACTATGATGCAACGGCAAATCTTAAGGGAGTTGACCTTACTACTTCCAGCTTAACTTTCAGAACAGTAAGTACCCGTGGTTTTAACGGAAGTGGAAACCTGAGGTTTAACCAGCTTGTTGATGGTATTGATAACCAGGCACCCGGACTTAATTTTGCGGTAGGCAATATTGTAGGGCCGACAGAACTTGATGTTGATAATATTGAATTGTTGCCAGGGGCATCCTCCGCATTATATGGATCGGGAGGAATGAACGGAACTTTATTAGTAACGAGTAAAAATCCTTTCAAATACCAGGGACTGAGCTTCCAGATAAAACAAGGTATCATGCATACCGACGGGCATGAAAGACCGGCAGCGCCTTTTTATGACTGGGCGCTGAGATGGGGCAAACAGATCGGTCAGAAATTTGCTTTTAAAGTGGGTGCTCAGTTTGTGCAGGCCAAAGACTGGGAAGCTGACGACCAAAGAAATTTGTTAAGGAATAATGTTTTCAGTTCTGTAAAAGCCGGCGACCGCAACTCCGATCCTAATTACAACGGAATAAATGTTTTCGGTGATGAAGCCAGCGCAAGTATGAATTACCTGGCACAGGCGGCGCGTGAAACGGTTCGTCGTTTGCCCGGAGGACCGCAGGGGCTGGGCTTGATTGATAACCTTATCGGGAGCGGACTGAGTTATGCACAAATCGTTTCTACAATCAATGCAAATGCGCCTTCATTGGCTCCGGCGCTTCCCTTCCTGGTTCCCACAAGTGCTGTTGCCAATAATCCTTTTAAAAACATCTATGGTTCACAGTTCGTTAGTCGTACCGGTTATGCTGAAAAAGACCTTGTAGACTACAACACTTATAATGTAAAATTAACAGGCGGGGTATATTATAAAATAACCGATAATGTGGAAGCGTCTCTTTTAGCCTATTGGGGTACCGGTACTACTGTTTATACGGGTGCTGACCGCTATGCCATCAAAAATCTGAAGATGGGCCAGTACAAAGCTGAAGTAAAAGGCAGGAACTGGTTTTTAAGGGGCTATACCGTTCAGGAAAACTCAGGAGATGCATACACCGCTACTACTGCCGCTTTATTTATTAACCGCGTTTTTAAAAGTGACGCGGATTGGTTTCAACAGTATACCGCCGCTTACGGAACAGCACGCCTGACAAGTCCTGCAACAGATGCACAGGCACATGCAGCGGCAAGGTCTTATGCTGAAGCAGGAAGATTTTACCGGGAACACCGCAATTCAATAATGACTTGTATCATCTGGAAGGCCAGTATAATTTTGATAAAATTAAAATCGTAGACCTGATGGTGGGTGCCAGCTATCAGCTATATCGTTTGAATTCACAGGGTACTATTTTCGTGGATACAACAGGACCCATTAATATAAATGAATACGGTGGTTATGTGCAGGTACAAAAGTGGCTGTTGAATGAAAAGTTGAAATTAACCGGTTCTGTGCGTTATGATAAAAGTCAAAACTTTAATGGAAGGTTTACTCCCAGGATAACCGGTTTGTTTAAGGTTGCCGAAAATAATAATATCAGGCTTTCGTTTCAGACCGCTTACCGGTTCCCGGCAACGCAAGATCAATACATCAACCTGTTAACAGGGGGTTCCAACAGGTTGATAGGTGGCCTGCCTGAGTTTAATACTTACTTTAAGTTCAATACGAACCCCGGATATACTGCTGAAAGTATAGACAACTACCGGAATACTATTGCAAGTGGAACGCCTAATCCCACGGTGCTGGTAAAAGCGCAGTTTCAAAAGATCAAACCAGAAACGATGAACTCGTTTGAATTAGGATACAAAGGTTTGATAACTAAAAAATTGCTGGTAGATGTTTACGGATATTATAGTATGTATAAAGAATTTATAGGAAGGGTTGCGGTGGGCAGGGGGAAATCAGGGAAGCCTGATAGTGCTGTTTATGAGTTGCCAAGTCCTTTCACTACTGACAACTATTCTTTCGTAGTGAATACGAGCAACAAGGTAAAAGCAATAGGCTGGGGAATAGGGTTAAATTACCAGATCTTTAAAAAGTATGAAATTACTGCCAATATTTCATCTGATCAGTTGTTAGACGTGCCAAGCACCCTGTTTACTCAGTTCAATACCCCTAAGCTTCGCTATAATATTGGTATCGGCAACCAGGATGTTGGAAAAGGTGTAGGCTTCAACATAGTTTACAGGTGGCAGGATAAACTCAACTGGCAGGGCACTTTTGTTACAGGCGATATCAGTGCATTCAGCACTTTAGATGCGCAGGTCAGCTATAAGTTTCCAAAAACCAAGAACCTGTTTAAGATCGGCGCTTCCAACCTGTTGAATAAATATTACTATAGCGCCATCGGTAATCCGCAGATTGGCGGTTTGTATTATGTGAGTTTTGGATATAACGTATTTTAAGAACGCATGATTCTATTTGATAACCATAGAGGAACTGCTCCTCTGTGGTTATCAAAAACTATACGTTGAACCTGAAGTGCATTACATCACCATCTTTCACTATGTAGTCTTTACCTTCAATACGCAACCTGCCATTTTCACGGCAGGCGGCTTCCGAGCGGTACTGGATAAAATCTTCGTAAGCGATCACTTCGGCTTTAATGAAACCCTTTTCAAAATCAGTATGTATAACACTGGCGGCCTGTGGCGCCTTCCAGCCCTGGTGAATGGTCCAGGCGCGCACTTCCTGAACACCTGCGGTGAAATAAGTATAGAGGTTAAGTAATTTATAAGCAGAGCGAATTAATTTATTCAAAGCCGGTTCCACCATCTTGTATTCATCCATAAACAACTGGCGGTCTTCTTCATTGTCTAATTCTGTTATCTGCGCTTCAATGGAATTGTTCATTACAATCACCTGCGCATTTTCACCAGCAACAGCGGCTTTCAATGCCTCTGAAAACTTATTACCGGTATGCATAGATGCTTCATCAACATTAGCAACGTACAATACAGGTTTTTCTGTAAGCAGGAAAAGATCTGCAATGGCAAGTCTTTCGTCTTTATCCATGTTAAGCTCACGGATGCTGCGCCCTTGTTGTAGATGCTCCATGCAACGTTTCAGCACTTCGTATTCGGCTTTAAGTTTAGCGTCGCCGGTACGGAGCATTTTTTCAGCACGGGAGAATTTTTTTTCAACGCTGTCGAGGTCTTTCAACTGTAATTCGGTATCAATGATTTCTTTATCGGATACCGGGTTGATAGCGCCTTCGTCCCGAAGGATATTTTCGTCTTCAAAACAACGTATAACGTGTACGATTGCATCCACTTCGCGGATGTTTGCGAGGAACTTGTTACCGAGTCCTTCTCCTTTGCTGGCGCCTCTTACAAGCCCGGCGATGTCAACAATTTCAATTTGAGTGGGAACGGTGCGGTTGGGTATTACCAGTTCAGCAAGTTTGTTGATACGTTCATCCGGAACATCCACTAAACCAATATTGGGCTCGATCGTACAAAAGCGATAGTTGGAAGCCTGTGCCTTTGCACTGTTGCTAACTGCATTAAATAATGTTGATTTTCCAACATTCGGTAATCCCACAATTCCGGCTTGCAAAGACATAAGCGTTCAAATTTTTTGAGGCGCAAAGATAAAGGAATTCTTTTCGTAAATTTTCGAACCACGGCAGGGTGGCAGGGAGAGACACAGAGTTGTAGAAAAGGATGTTTATGACTCCGTGTCTCTCCCTGCCACCCTGCCGTGGTTCAACGCAGCACAGGCCTGCCGGTTTAAAGCCAATACTTTCATTACAAACATTAAACTTTCCCCCGTATCTTGAAGCCATAAATATCAAACATGGTTCTCAGTTATATATGGATGGCTTTTTTTCTGGTAGCCTTTGTAATTGCTTTTATTAAATGGGCCTTCATGGGTGACCAGGAAATTTTCAGGATGCTTGTGGAGGGTATATTTAAATCTGCCGGTGACGGATTTGATATTTCTTTGAAGCTGGTTGGAATACTGTCGCTTTTCCTGGGCTTTATGAAAATTGGCGAAAAAGCAGGAGCCATTAATTTTTTGTCGCGACTCGTCGGTCCGTTTTTCTCCCGATTGTTTCCGGGTATTCCAAAGAACCATCCCGCTATAGGACAGATGATGATGAATTTTTCCGCCAATGTATTAGGGCTTGATAACGCAGCCACACCCTTCGGATTGAAAGCTATGGAAAGTCTCCAGGAACTGAATCCAAATAAAGAAACAGCCAGCAATGCGCAGATCATGTTTCTTGCCTTGCATGCCAGCGGACTAACGCTTATACCAATAAGTGTAATTGCAATGAGAGCGGCAGTGAAACCTCCGTCTTCAAATCCTACAGACATATTCATTCCCTGTATGAT